>CAIWEX010000990.1 GCA_903911795.1 uncultured Schlesneria sp. | reverse complement strand
GTTCCAGGCTGACACCCTTGAGAATCGGCTTCTCGTCAACGGACACATGCAGATCGGTGATCTTCAACAAGCTGGACATTCGGCCTCTCTTGAGGGGACTTGCCCCAACAATTTCAACGATTCAGTTCATTGCTGACTGGCTTTATGCCAACTCAGCCAGCGACAGGGCCTGAGGGAGCCCAACCCGTCCCGTATGATGCGGAACCGGCAGAACTTCCTGACCACGAGTAATCTTCTTTGCCTTGATCTTGTCCTGGATTCTCATCAGTCCTTCGAGCAGTGCTTCTGGACGAGGAGGACAACCAGGAACGTAAACATCGACAGGAACAACCAGATCAACACCCTTCACCACGTGATAACCGTGCTTGAAGTAAGGTCCACCACCGACAGTGCACGCACCCATCGCAATCACGTACTTCGGGTCAGGCATCTGTTCGTACAACCGACGAACGCGGCTGGCCATCTTGTAGGTCACGGTACCGGCGACAATCATCAGGTCTGCCTGACGGGGAGTCGCACGGAAGGCACCCGCACCAAATCGGTCCATGTCGTACCGGCTGGCACCGGCCGCCATCATCTCGATCGCACAGCACGCCAAACCAAACGTCATCGGCCAAATGCTCGACTGCCTGGCCCAGTTCATTGCCTGTTCCAGAGATGTCGTGATCACGTTTTCTTCGAATCGACCTTCAATCCAGGGGGTCATGCTCGTTCCATCCGTTCCTACAGTTCGCTGAATTGGTTTTCGCGGCTTCGCGACAGACCAGAAACTCTACCAGTATCCGACCACCAATTCACCTCAACCCAAACTCTTATCCCGCAGAACTGACTTCAACTTCTCCGCAAGCAGCTTCAAACTGCCTGTGCTACCAAACCGCCAGTTTTATCGAACCGAATCATTGATCGATCTAAGTTGCAGGCACCGGATGGAACTCACAACAGGCGTGACCATCTCGACAACACGACGCCAACTTCAGCGGGGTCCCCAGCACCTGCTCAAACACCTTTTGTTCTAACTCGCAAATCCCCGAGTCACGCTGAGCCAACTCGTGGTATGGACAATTTGTCTCTCGCAACACCGGAAACTCGCCCTGAGAATCGACTTCCACCCGGAAACCGTGCTCCGAAAGGCTGGTTCGCAACTCACCCAGTCGTTCCACCAGCGAAACCCCGTGAACCGTCGCCCCGTACCGGCGAACTAACGATTCCCGAATTCGATTGGTGACCCGCTCACGGACAGTTGGTTCCTCAATCAGATGCAGTTCATCCCACAGCAACAACGCGAGCTCCGCGTAGTTATCACCAAGCTGTTGTCGCCCGGCATCCGTCAGGCGGTAGGCATGATGCGGACGACCACGACCCGATCGGATCGTCTGCCGTTCAACCAGCCCCATTCCCTGCAAACGAGTCAGCCGCTGACGAATCGCGGTGGCAGTGACGCCAGCCGTATCGCACAGTTCCTGAACCGTCCCACCACCAGCTTGATGAAGCTGCTGAAGAAACTGTTCATCGCCCTCTTCGACAGAGACCTTCATGGTGCAATCGCTTTCCCGATGGTCAGACCTAAACTCCGCAGGATTCTACCGTGCGCAAGACTTTTGACAACCGTCGCTGTCAAAATTGCCGCAATTTCTCGTGAGTGAGAACAAAAGTCGTAACCATAACATTCAAAACATGTTGTGATTCTAGAGAAAACATCGAGCACATTGTACGACGGACTTTCAGTCCGTCGGCGATGACCTTTGGCGACGGACTGGAAGTCCGTCGTACCCCCGAATTTTGCCATGACGATGTCCCGGGCCGAAAACGCCAAAGCCACATGCGCCTGACGCGTTTTCCAGCAGGGTAATCGAACGCAGACGATCCTCGCCTGCTGACCAGTCGTCACACGGAAGTTATCTCCAGCCAATTGGATCGGTCCGTACCGGACTGCATCACAACAGTGCGTTTCTCGCTCGACGTACGATGCTTACTTTGCAAGAATGGGTCAATTGGACAACGATGAACGGAGTTCTTCAGGGCCTGTGAGATATGACGATTGGTCAAAGCCAAGACGATGGACTTGAAAAACGCGTCGCGGGAGCGGGCAGCTTCACGTCGGCGAGCGATATTGATCGGGGTCCGGTCGTCAAGAAGTGCGTTGCCCGCGTCTGGCACGACAGCGGTCCCGGAACGGGCTTACTGCTTCCGGACAACTGGTTTCTGACAAATCACCACGTCTTGCCTACCATCGAAAAAGCAAAAGAGGCGGTCGCACAGTTCAATTACGAACGCCAGGCCGATGGGATGTTTGCTCAGATGAAGCAATTCCCGTTTAACCCGGATGCAGGTTTTCATACGTCACCGGTGAATGAAGGCGACGACTGGACTGTGGTGAAGCTGAAAGGGGACGCCAACGCCGAATTCGGTGCGGTCCACCTCGAAGAGATCGCCCCGGGAATGAATGAGCCTGTCAGCATCATCCAGCATCCCGATGCTGGGCCTCGCCAAGTCGCGGAAGGCCCGGTGGTCGAAGTGATCGAGGCGGCAGCGCGGCGCATCCGGTACAAAGCCAACACGCTGCCCGGTTCTTCCGGGTCTCCAGTCTTCAATCGCCGCTGGCAAGTTATTGGCCTGCATCACAGCAGCGCTACCAGCCGGAACAAAGAAACGGGCGAATCGTTCGAATGCAACGAAGGGATTCACATCGCCGCGCTGCTCGAAGGCCTCAAAAAAGTCGGGGTCTGGCCGCACCAGCCAAGTACCGGCGATCTGCGAGCTCAGGATGGGACGTGGATCATCGAACGCGACGTTGATCGCGAAGCGATCAAACATCTGAAAAAACTGCGGATCACGGTCGCCCTCAAAGGGGGCAGCCAGATGGGAAAAAGCTTGATCGCGGATCGAATCGGACGCGAAATGCAGATCGATGGCTGGGAATCCGTGACGATCGATCTGCGTCATGAGTTCGCCGCAGAAGACTATCAGACCGGTCACCAATTCCTGACCCGCCTGGCTCAAAAGATCATCGCCGAAACGCATGGTGATGAATCGATTCTGAAATCGTTCGAACGTGACGGAACCCCCACCGCCTTCAAGACGTTTCTGGAAGAGCTCAAACTCGGGCGTTCAACCCTGCGGATGCTTCTGACACTGGATGGTGTCGAATCGCTTTCGGGGACGCCGTGCTGTTCTTCCGTCTTGAGTGCCCTGCGCATCGTCCACAACGACCTGCGATCGATGCGTAACGATGCCTGGCTGCAGATGGTCTTCATCTACGCCATCACACCCCGCCAGACAGGAGCGATGGGTTCCGTCTTCGATGTGGCGAAGATTGTCGAAGTCTCCGACTTCAGTGAAGGGGAACTCCAAAAGCTGGCAGCCTTGTATGGCCTGCCAGACGTCAACGTAGCGAAGCTCTATTCGTTCCTGGGAGGCCATCCGACGCTGACTCAGGATACCCTGCTGGCAATGCAGGAAGACGACATAGGACTCGACGAACTCATTGAAGACGCGAAGACAGGCGGAATCTACAAGCACCGCCTCGAGCGAATGAAGACCGCCTTCAACGAACACAAGGATGGCAAGCACCTGGCGGCCGCTTTTCGAGGTCTCGTCCAGGGCAAGCCCCTGGAGAACGAAGAGACGTTTGATGCACTGCTGGCGCTGGGGGTCGTCAAAGGGACCTACAGCGGAGATGCCGCGGTCCGTTGTGAACTCTACAAAGCGTGGCTGCCGCCGCGGATTCCCAAATGAGTACCGTAGACTCGTCGTTCTTTCACGCTGAGGCGACGTTACCCGCCGATCTGCCGTGCTACGTCGAACGGCGTGCCGACGCCGAACTGCTCAAAGCACTCAACGCCGGCAAATTCACCGTCATCCTCTCCAGTCGCAAAGTCGGCAAATCCTCGTTGATGGAACGAGCGTTTGCATCACTGCGCCGCGAAGGTGCATTTGTCGTCAAGAAAGAACTGGCCGAAGCAGACGCAGGGATCACCGTCGAAAGCTGGTACGCGGGACTCGTCGAAGAAATCGTCAATGACGCGCGAAGACGCAACAGTTTTCAAGTAGATCCGGCCTGGCGCGACTGGTGGGCTGATCGCAGCAACATTCCTGCAGGCCAGCGATTTACCGACTTCCTGCGAGAGTTCCTGCTCGAAAAATCGACTCAGCCCTGGATTATCGCTCTCGACGAAATTGACACCACAATCCCACTCCCATTCAGCGATGACTTCTTTGCCGCGATTCGCCGCTGTCATAACGCCCGCGCCGGCGATCCGCTGTTTCAGCGATTGACATTCTTGCTGGCAGGGGTCGCCAGCCCCGCTCAACTGATCAAGGACAATCGTCGCACACCGTTCAATATCGGCCATGCCCTCAGCGTCACCGACTTCACCGCCGAAGAAGCCAAAGTCCTGCTGGAAGGACTCGGTCAGCCCACGCAAGCAGACCATCCTGCCCTGCAGCGCATCCTCTATTGGACCAACGGCCACCCCTATCTGACGCAACGGATATTTCTCAAGCTGGCCGAGGATATCGAAGACGACGACGAGCCTCCCGAAAACTGGGAGCAACAGATCGACAAGGCGGTGAAGGATACCTTCCTGCGGCCGGGAGCACGAACGCGCGAAGCGCATCTGGAAGACATCGCCAAACGACGGATCGGGGATCTGAACAAGCTGGGGAATCCCAGTTACGACCCCGAAATGAAACGGCGAATGCTGGAGATCTACAAGCGTGGCTGGCACGGAAAAGAAGTAAAAGACGACCCTGTCTCCAAGCCCTGCGTGGAACTGAAACTCTGCGGATTGCTGGTCAACGATGTTGACGAGCCGTCGCGCCTCGTCGTCCGGAACCGGATCTATCGTACGGTGTTTGATGCGGCGTGGATCGAATCCGAAACACCCAAGAACAACTGGAAACGACTGGCGTTTGCGGCTGGCGGCGTCACTGTCGCCGCGATCGTGTTCTCAATTGTTGCTATTCGATTCCTGATGTATCAGCAACGTCAGAGCACGATTGCTGATCTTTCAGCACAGATCGAACGGGCAGAGACAGACATTCCAACCGCAGCCTATATGAAACTGAGCGAGTTTTCCGGGCAGGAGGAACGGGCCAAGGAACTGCTGGCAACGTATTGGGCTCGCCGGGCTCGCATCGTTTCGGTCGAACGTCCCCGCGATGAAGCAGCCATCTTATGGTTAAAATCACTCAGCACGCATGAACTCCCGGAAGCCAGACTACAAGTCCGTCGGGCTCTATCAGGTGCCATCCCGAGTATTCAGGGAACCTTTCGCCACGCGGGGTTCGTCTATCACGCCGCCTTCAGTGCTGACGGGCAGAAAGTGGTCACAACCAGCAGTGATGCGACCGCCCGAATCTGGACGGTGGAAGGGCAGCCCATCGGCACACCGATGGTTCACTCGGATATTGTTCTGCGAGCGGAATTCAGTACGAACGGCCGCCGCATCGTCACCTGCAGCCGCGACGGAACAGCACGAACCTGGGACGCGAATACCGGCCTGCCTGTCAGCAGTCCGATGAGGCACGAAGGGGCTGTGTCGCGAGCCGTCTTCAGCCCGGACGGCACACTGGTCGTTTCCGTCAGTCGCGACTCAGCCGCCAGAATCTGGGACGCTGAAACCGGGGAATTACTCGATCGCCCCATGACTCATGCCAATCCAGTTCGCCATGCCTCGTTCAGTCCCGATGGGAAGCAGATCGTGACCACGAGCGATGACAAATCCGCACGCATCTGGAACTCGGTAACGGGTGAACTTGTCACGACGCTCGATGGCCATTCGAGCGGCGTGACATATGCCGCGTTCAGCCCCGACAGCCAGCGCGTGGCGACTGCCAGTGAGGACGATACGGCGACGATCTGGGATCTGAAATCCGGGAAACGCATTGGCTCTCCACTGAAACATACCAATGACGTGAACCGGGTGAAATTCAGCCCCGATGGCTCACGGGTTGTGACAGCCAGTGACGATGGAACGGCTCAAATCTGGAACGCCAACACAGGTGAACCGATCGGCCCTCGACTGATCCATGAAGACGTCATCTATGATGCGGAATTCAGTGCCGACGGACGCTGGGTAATCACGTCCAGCCGCGACAATACCGCCCGGATCTGGGACGCCGAAACCTGTCAGCCATATGGTCATCCGCTGCAGCACGATGGTCCTGTCTATCATGGCGAGTTCATCCTGGGCGACGGGCAATTGATACTGACAGCCAGCGCAGACAAGACCGCACGCATCTGGAACCTGGAAAACAATTCCGTGTTCAGTCAGTCGCTGAAACATCAGGGACACCGGACATGTGCCGAGTTTCGTTCCGACGGGAAACGACTGGCGATCGGCAGTTCCGATGGTTCGGTTCATGTCTGGAACACCGAGTCGGGCAAGTCGATCAGCAAAATCACATTCGAAAAGGCTCACACCACAGTCTTCAGTCCTGATGGGGAGCGGCTGGCAACGGCGGGTGAGAAAACGGCTCAGGTCTGGAATGCAGAGCAGGGGACCCCGGTCGGTGCTCCACTGATCGCCGAAGCAAATTTCACATCGATTGAATTCAGCAGTGATGGTCAACAGGTGATCACCGCATCGGGTAATCAGGTTCAGATTTGGAACGCAGAAACGGGCGTAGCGATCGGCAAACCGCTTGATCACCCCACTGTGGTATTTCACGCCGCATTCGGAGTTCGCAACCAACGGATCATCACATCGTCACTGGACGGTGCCAGGATCTGGGAGGCAACAACTGGCAAGGAATTGGCGTGGCTGAAGCACGAAGCAGCCGTTTCACGTGCGACTCTGAATGCCGACGGATCGCTCGCGGCAACAGCCAGTGAAAAGCTGGTCCGAATCTGGAAGGTGGAAACCGGCCAGTTGATCGCAACACCGATCCGGTACTTCGCCACGGTTCACCATGTCGGGTTCAGCGGCGATGGCCAACGCCTGATCACGTCGACAGAAAACGAATTGACCTGGCTCGTCGCCGAGAAAAGTGAAAAGTGGACACCTCGCATCTCTGTCTGGTCGAACGGCAGTTCCTGGAAAACATCTCCTCTTCTGAAGAGTCCCACGGGAAATCAGATCCGCATCGCGGATTCATGGACAGGCGATGTCCTGATGATTCGCGACCTGATCATCGATGAACCGGACAAAGCGTTGCCTGGCTTGGACGCGGCCCCTGACAAGCTCATTGAATCGTATCTCAAGCGATTTGCACTCGCCTTCGAAGACGAACAAAAATCGCCCGCTCTCCGTCCTGCCGTCCCGATCAGCGGCAAATAGTTCAGATCCATCAACGGTTCACGCCCCTCTTCAATCACTGCTCAGGAAACGAGCCAAACATGAATCAGGAAATCTCGCTCCTCACACGATCCGGCTTTGACATTCAAACGGCAGTGCTGGTCGGTCACGCAGCAGAACTGGCGTATGAGGACGATGGGACGGTGATCGCGAACTGGGCCCGGAACAAGGGCTTCACTTCTGCGACCGCGTTCAACCGAGGAAACATCCAGGGATTCTGGGCCACTTCAGACAACGTCGCACTGCTCGCCTTCCGCGGAACGAGCAACATCGGGCAATGGATTCGCGACGCCCGATTGCTGCCGACCAGTCACCCGTGGGGGCCTGTCCACAGCGGATTCAGCGGTGGCATTCAGCAGGTTAACACCGATCTTCAACCGTTCGAAGAAGCCGCCAGGAAAGTCGAACACGTCTGGGTCACGGGCCACAGCCTGGGAGGAGCCCTCGCCGTTCTGGCTGCAGCTCGTCTGAAGCAGCAGGGGATGAATCCCCACGTTTACACGTATGGTCAGCCACGCGTCGGATTGGGTGCGTTCGCAGAGAGATACGAAGCGGAGTTTCCAGAACGCCTGTGGCGCTTCATCAATCAAAACGACATCGTCCCACGAGTCCCCCCCGGCCTGATCTATCGCCATTGCGGTGCTGTGAAACGAATCGTCCGCCCCGGAGTGCTTGAAGCGATGGGCATGGACGAAGAGACCATCCCCGAACTGGAAAACAGCGACCTCCCCCCATTGACCGATGAAGAGTGTGACGCCCTGCTGGCACAATTGGACGAAGCGGCAGAACCATCAAGCCTGGAAGGAGTCCAACTGGAAAGCCGCCTGACATCCCTGTTCAGCGACCATTCAATGCTCGCCTACCTGCGGCTGCTGAAAGAGATTCGCGATCAGGAACAGGGGTGAAAACCATTCCTGTTCAAGATGTCGGCGATTCACCCCGCAACCCAGGTTCCCGCGATGATCGGTTAATCAGACATGGCCAAACAGAATTCAAACTCTGATCCTGCGTATGCTGAAGCCCAACAACGCATTCGTAGGTGCTTGCGCCATGGTGAGAGACTCCTCGATTTAAGCAGTCTCAAACTCACCACGATCCCACGCGAGATCTGGCATCTCAACTCGCTCACTATTCTCGACCTCGCCGACAACCAACTCACGACGATCCCCCCCGAGATCGGACAGCTTAATGCCCTCACAGAACTCTACCTCCAACACAACCAACTTACGACGATTTCACCCGAGATCGGACAGCTTAACACCCTCACAGAACTCTACCTCTACAGCAACCAACTCACGACGATCCC
>CAIWEX010000989.1 GCA_903911795.1 uncultured Schlesneria sp. | reverse complement strand
GGACAAGCTGGTATGACACAAGAAATTGCTATGCGAGGGGTTAGACGGGCTTTTGGGGCCGATGATAATACTGGTGGGAAGTTGAAGTCCATCCGTGTTATTGGTGAAAGTTTTGACATTATCGTTCCGAAGGTGCAATAAGATGAGTGACAAACCAACACAGGAAGAACTTCAAGAACGCATTCAGCGAGAAGTTGAGTATTTCGATGGAATTTTGCCGGAACGAGTCGCAATTGCTTGGGGTGGGTACCTTGCTGCTTTGCTAGAATGGAATCTTATCACACCATTAGAACACCAAGTAGTGGCCGGAATGCTTCCGAAAATTCCTGACAATCCCGTAATGGCGATTTTTCTTGGTAGAGATTGATCATTCACGGCCAGCGCGCATAAATGGGCAAACCCGGCGATCTGGCGCAATCCCGTTTAAATCGTAAGTTGATGCCACGTCCCAGGCGCTCCTCCTCGGATGTTTTACGAGGAAAAAATTGCCATGGCAAAGCTCGTCGATGTCGGCTCGGTCGGTGCTTTTTTTGAGTCGCTCGGCGATCCACGGCATACTCGCAATCGCAAACATCTTCTCGGCGATATTATCGTCATCGCGGTTTGCGGAATCCTCGGCGGTTGTTCCGGTCCGACGGCGATTCACCGCTGGTCAACACTTCAGAAAGAATGGCTTCAACAATATCTGTCGCTGCCAAACGGATTGCCATCGCGTGACTGCATCCGGCGATTATTAATGGTGTTGAAACCCGAAGCGTTTCAACAGTGCTTTCACCAGTGGACCGAAGCTGTGTTTCCAGTCTCGCCAGACGGCAAGCGTCGACTGGTGGCCATCGACGGAAAGACTTGCCGGGGTTCGCACGACACGGCCAAAAGCCTCGGAGCAATGCACATTGTCAGCGCATGGGCGAGCGAAGAGGGGATCTCATTGGGCCAGGTCGCGACGGAGGAGAAATCCAATGAAATCACGGCGATTCCCGAGTTGTTGAAGCAAATCGACCTGAGCAATGCCATCGTCACGATCGACGCGATGGGCTGTCAAAAAGCGATCGTCGAACAGATTGTCAAGGCTCGCGGAGAGTATGTGATCGCAGTCAAGGACAACCAGCCGAAACTCGCGGCGGAAATCGCAGAAATCTTTCGAGAGGCGATTCAAACCGACCTTGAGGAGATTGATTATCACCACTCCGAAGTCCGAGATAGCGGGCACGGCCGATCGGATATCCGTTCGTATTATTTGGTAAAGATACCGGCCGATTTCGCCTTGCGAAAAGAGTGGCCGTCCATTCGGGCTCTCGGTTATTCGCTGCGAGAGACCCGCCATGACGACGGACGGATGACCATGGAGATTCGTTATTATATTTCCAGTCGTTTCATGAGCGGCAAACGCTTCGGCGAAGCAGTCCGCGAACATTGGGGAATCGAATCGATGCATTGGGTGTTGGATGTTAATTTTCGAGAGGATGATTGCCGGACACGAGAGCGTACGCTGGGCAACAATCTGAGCTGGCTGAGACGCTATGCCGTCGGCTTGTTAAAAGGGCATCCCATCAAAGATAGCTTCAGCGGCAAGATGGTTCGCTGCGGTATCAGCACTCAGTTTCTCACGGAAGTACTGCTAAATCAGGGGGTTTGATACGCGCTGGCCGTGGGACGACGACGAACCTGTTCGCAAGAAGAAAAAACGCCGAAAGCAGGATTCAAGTTCCGAATCGAGTCCGTCGGCCGCAATTTTCGGCGGGTTCGGAACCATGGCGATTGCCGTGATCTGGTTTGTCGTCGGCCTCTATTTCGACCGGATCTTTTTCTACCCGCCGATCTTATTGGTGATCGGCTTGGTTGCGGTGATTAAAGGGTTCGTCTCAATGGGACAGAACCGCTAACACCCCGCGAGAATCTCAAAACTTATAAAGCAGCGTCATGAAGTAGTCCAAGTCGTTCTGCTTGAAGTCGGTACCCGGTCGG
>CAIWEX010000988.1 GCA_903911795.1 uncultured Schlesneria sp. | reverse complement strand
CTGGCAGACGCATCGGACTTAAAATCCGGTGGGAGTAACATCCCGTGCGGGTTCGAGCCCCGCCTCGGCCAATGAGTTATGGCGAATTCAATTCCGGCAACCTGTCGGCACAAGACACTACTTTCCCTGGAATCGTTTTTCCAGATCCTCCAATCGCTTCGCGAGCTGATCGTTCAGTCGCTTCTGTTCATCGTTGGAACTCCGCTGCTCGCTGATAAACTTCGTTTGCTCGTCGATCACCTTCTTCTGTTCGTCGATCGTCTGCTGCTGGTCTTTGACGACGCGAGTGACGAGGGCGAGGACGTCCATGATCGGAACCGATTTTCGATCGGCGTTGGCAACAAGTTCCGGCACATCCTCGGCGATGAAGCCGACGCGGCCTTCGGCTGAGGAATCGTCTTTGTAGACGTATTCGACGGGGGTCAACTGCTGCAGGGCTTTCGAGGCCTTCTGCGAATCCAGATCGACGATGTTGTCTTTCAGCGCGCGGCTGGAGGTGGGACTGAATGATGTGGCAAACATGTCGCCATTCGCGGCGACTCTGACTCTGACCGTCTGATTGTTCCGGACAACGAGCAACGGACGATTTGTCACGGACCCGCCGACAATTTTGGAAGCAGCGAAACTGACCACAGGGTTAGCGCCGATGTCGTCTGTAATGGCTCCTTCAAAAGTGAGCCCTACTGCCTGCGCATTTGTCGTCCCGCGAAACCGGGGATGGAAGACTCCGTTCGTAGCACTGGCGTTATTGATTTCCAGTTTTCCAATCGCATCGTCAGTAATATCGAATTTGACGATGGACTCAACGCCAGCAACTGCCGGAACGCGTGCGTGCAACCTCGCGGCGGGAGTCGATGTTCCCAGCCCGATCATGCCGGTCGTATCTACCAGGAAACTATCAGTGGGTGCCCCTGCCAGGATGCTGAACGGTCTCGTGTTGGCATTCGTCACGTCCACTATGCTGAAACCACTGGCGGTCCCCTGCAGGTCCCAGGCGTGTGGAACTACGCCCGTCGTCTCCAACCTTAGCGTTGGAGAAAAATGATTCGTCGAGACATGCAGTTCGACGCTCGGAATGTACGTTCCAAAACCAATTTGGCCATAGGCGCCCACCACCAGGCTATTCTGAAATGCCAGGGGATCAACACGAAACGGTGTTGTACCGGCCGTCTCATTGATTACGTCTAAGCTGACATTGTCGCCAAGAATGCTCCAAGCCTGCGTGGTGCCGGCATTGTCGTCAAATCTCAGTCGTGGATGCGGGCCTTGCAGCGTCAGTGTCTCCTGCCCATGAACGCGTGCGATCGAAACGATTCCGAACAGAATCATCATCGTCCAAATTGCTTTGACCTGCCAACGCGTACCAAGGCACCGGACATTGCCGCTGTGTTCGATCAACATCATCTGCATCTCCTGAGTTCGAGTTTCATCGTGCTTGTTTTGTTTACGGAAGTCAGCTCTCTTTAGTACCAGCTTTCGATTCTCGCAAAGACATCGTCAACGGCATTTTCGACGAGTGTTTGTTCGGTTGTCGCGTGATCAAAGGAACTCAGGCTTTCTGTGATCATCGCGTGACGCACCAACCGTCGCTGCGTTTGAGAGTCACCAGCGCTGGCCGTGCTGTCACTGGCGACGGCCAGTCTCCATTCCGTCAGGGCCTTGATGAACGCAGGCGCCGCCAGATCACCGGTGTCAGCAACTGGTTTGATGGCATTTGATGTCGCTGACGACATGGCCATCGTTTGTGCCGCGAACGCCGCCTCCAGTGCGCCGGCAACCGGGGCACTTACCGCAGGCGGTGCGGGGGTTGCGGGGGCAACACCGCCTGGAGCGAAGGCCCCTGGACTGGCCACAACAGTAATCGATCTCGTGGGCACGTTGCTGGTCCCGCCTTCGCCATCCGTCAGTGTGATCTGAACGGTACGAGTCGTTGTGGCAGGGGTTGGCGACACGCTGCGGAAGGTCACGTTGCGCAGCACCGTCTGCACGGCCGACTGCGTCGCATTGCCATTAAAGACGATGACCAGAGCGCTGCTGCCAGTGCCACCGCTGACGGTTCCGACGATCGTTCCTCGATAGGTGACATTCGACCCGCTGACGGCCACCAGGCGGGTGACAGAGCGAATCTCCAGGCGATCGCTGGCTTCGGTAAAGCCGGACTGGCTGATGGTCAGCGTTGCGCCATTGAATCGTGTGGTATCCACATCAGTCACGCTGGCGTTCGCTCCCAGCACCGTGGCGGGTCCGCTGGCGGTATAGGCGACTGTGGAATTAAAGGAGCCGATCACCGGCGCAGAATTGACCGTCACCACCACGTCGTTGCCGGTCCCACCCACATAACTGATGCGTGCGTTCTTGCCCGAACCGAGAAAGTTGCTGATCGTCGCCCCTTCCGCCAGTCCGTTGAACGTGCCGACGACCGCATCGGTGCCGTCGTTGTTGACGATCGTGAAGGATTCCCCACCCGCGAGCGAGGGTGAGCCGCTCAGGACCAGATCGACTCCCGTCAGGCTCACGACGCCGATCACGTTGAGCTGCCGGTATTGCGTATCGACAGTCGTTCCGGTGATATCGATAGCGAGATCATCGTTTGAACCAAATGCGAGCGTCCCTGTCCCCGCATTGACATCCAGGCCGGTCGTCGTGGGGCTGACGCTCGTCCCCGGATCGAGCGTCACGTTTCCCCCCGCCGAAGCGAGTGACCCGGTCGTGAAGTTGATCGCTCCTCCCGACTTCAGTTGTAACGTCGTGCTGGCCAAACGACTGATCGCCGCGCTGACCGTGATTGCGCCGCTGTTGACACCGCCGATGTTCAGCTGTCCGGCCGTGATCTGACCCAGTTCGGCATCGGTCAGGCCCAGCGTGTTGACGGTGTTGGTCCCCAGG
>CAIWEX010000987.1 GCA_903911795.1 uncultured Schlesneria sp. | reverse complement strand
CGTTCAGACGCAGACACTGATCGAACAGAAGATCATGCGTCTTTTGCGAAATGCCTACGCGCAAACAACCGCTTCGTCTGACTATGACCTTGCCTCGCTCTGCATGAAAGAATTGCAGGAAACCTGCCGCGTCATCATTCAGAACGCGACATCAGTATCACAGGATTCCGGAATGTCAGCGTCAGCGCCGACAAATACTGCCGCTACACTCGATTTCTTCCTCGTCTGGTTCAACACGTTCCTGCGCGTTGCCATCAAAGACGCCGAGAAAGTATGTGACATTCGAAACCTGTTCAACCTGCTGTTCTACTACGGGCAGCTGGCCGGATGCCTGGTTGTGGCTCAGCGGACGGACACACTGCGCACGGTGTTTCGATATTTGCGGATATACGGAGAGGAGCTTTACAATAAGAGCCGACGTGATCGCTTCCTCGAATTTGCCGTCGATGTTGTGGCAGCCGAGATGAGTAAGGTGCTGCGGCAAATTCACGTCGATCGCTGGCCGGTACCCGTTCAGATTGAACTTCTTAAGGTCTTGATGTCGGTGGATCGGCAACACGGATTGCGCGGCAGTGATGAAGACCCGCAGGCGGCGATCAGCCTGGGAGTCCGGCTGATTCAGATGGGCCTGGCACTGTATTACCTCGATCACGGATTCGATGAAGCCGTGGTGCTGATTCTCGAAGACCTCAAGCAAGACTACACAGCCCTGGGGCGCGAACGATACCGCAAGGTATTTGAAGTCATCATGTTCCGACTGCGCGTCACGAACCGAGAGTTCTGGGAAGACACCGACCGCGGCAATGAGAGTCTGTATTTCGCACCGCAGAAGCATCGCCTGGACGACCTGCGTCAACGAATCGAAGAACAATTTGGATTGCTTACCTGATCCCAGGCGACTTCCACTCCCGCAGTGCCCCGCGGGCATAGTCGTAGCAGCTCGCTTCGACTTCACGAATCACCTTCAGGGTTCGGATGTCGAACATGCCATACTGAGTCACCGGTGGTTGCAACATCAGAAGTTGTCCGTCGGTCTTTAGTGATTTGGCCCGATTGGCACTCGTCAACGTACAGCAACGGGAAATCGTCCCCATCATCGCTGGCATCGAGGCTTGTTTGCGAGGGGTAAACAAACGACGGGCAAGGATCTTCCAGCCCGATAATTCCAGCCCATAGGGCATCAGGTTGGAGTAGTCGTCACCACCACCGCCAATATCAACGGCAACGATCTTTCCGTTCAGACAGTGCGGTCGCAAAAGATCAACAGGAAGATTGTTGACAACTCCACCATCAACCAGCACTCGATCACCGTCAATGACGGGGGGCCAGGCACCTGGGAGCGAAGCGCTTGCACGCGTCGCGACACGGATCAATCCGCGGCGGTAGACGTATTCTGTTCCTGTGACCATGTCCGCCGAAACGATTCCGAACGGAACGAACTGATCTTCGATCAATGCATCGCCAAACCAGTCTTCCATCAGCCGACTCGGATGCCGTCCACTCATGATCGACACGATCGGCGGGCCCATTGAGAGAAAGTGGCCAAGCGTCCGAGT
>CAIWEX010000986.1 GCA_903911795.1 uncultured Schlesneria sp. | reverse complement strand
TTGCCGGGAAATATTTTATCAAGCCCCTTGGCGACCACGTTACCGATGACCAGCAACCCGATGCTCGTCGCGATTCCCCAGTTTCCAAGTCTTACTTCCAATGGAAGTTTTGAAGGATCAATAAACTGCTGGGAGGTCTGAGTCACAACGGAAGTCCTGTCAAAGATATTGCAACGATCTCGAATCATAGATGAGTACAGCTTCGTGAGAAGGGTATACGATTTTCCATCGCCGAAATCGAGGGATATTCCTGGTACCTACAGGTCCCTCCGAGTCCCCGTCATCCAGAGCTTCTTTCGAATCACTTTCTACTTCCGTAGAATTGACTGCGATCCATCTGCAATTCACTTTCACCCACACAGGTACTCGTATGAATATTGGTGACCACGCTTCGAATCGGAGAATGTCCCCGATTTCTCGTCGACGACCGACGGAAATCAGAATGCGTTGGAATCTGATTCTCTTCATCACCCTGATGTTCTCTGCCCACGAACTTCTCGCCGAGAACCCGCCGGCCGCTAAGACTCACGAAGCGTCACCTTCTCAGTCGGAACTTCAACGAGAACTGGCGGCGCATTTCCCGGTTGTCGACAAACCGCGCGAAGTCCCGGCTCACGCTGCGGCGATTGGGAAGGAGGATTTCTCGCTTGCCCTCTGGGCTAAATCCGACGAGTTCTCGGATCGACTGCCGGGTGACCTTGTCAGCCAATATGATTCCGTCAAACGTCGTGGGTTCCATCTGACACTCAAATCCAATCCGGGCGTAACTTCAAACCAGGCTAACTGGCGTCATTTGCAATTTGGCATCGACGACAGTCGCGAATCGACCTGGCGAGATTGTGGACGACCGGGACGAGCACTGTTTGCGTTTTCACTCGCCACGCATGAAGGATCGCTTTACGCCGGGACGTGTGAGCCCGGCAAAGACGAATCGGGTCGTGTCTATCGTTACGACGGCGATAACACATGGCTCGATTGTGGTCCCCCCGACAAATCCAATAGCGTCACCTCGCTCGCCGTATTTCAGGGAAAACTCTATGCCGGGACGGGCAAATACCGTCTGGCGGGATCGAGTTTACCCGAATCCGAAAACATGAATCCAGGTGGTCGCATCTTTCGTTACGAAGGTGATCGCAAATGGGTTGATTGTGGCCAGCTTCCTGATGTCGAAGCTGTCGGAGGACTCGTGATTTTCCGGGGAAAGCTTTACGCATCGTCACTGTACCGGCCTGCCGGATTCTTTCGCTACGAGGGCGAAACACGATGGACAAAACTTCCCGTTCCAGAAGAGCCAGATACACAAACGGGTGGCCAGGTTCCGAAGCGAGTCGTGTCGCTGACAGTTTTCGATGGGTTCCTGTATGCCAGCAGTTACGACGGGGGACACGTCTATCGCTATGACGGCCAGAATTGGACTGACTGCGGACAGGTAGGTGACAATACCCAGACCTATTCGTTCGCTCCATTTCGAGGCCACTTGCATGTGGCGACCTGGCGCAGCGGCCGGGTCTTCCGGTTTGAAGAGGTCGGTCGCTGGACGGATGTCGGGCGACTTGGTGAAGAACTGGAAGTCATGGGAATGCTCGTCCACAACGGGCGGTTCATTGCAGGGACGTTGCCGCTAGCACAGGTTTACTCGTACGACGGAGAAAACAATTGGAAGCTGCTTCAGCGGCTTGATCACACTCCCGATGTCACCTATCGCCGAGCCTGGACCATGGCGGAACATGATGGGCAGGTCTTCTGCAGCACATTACCGTCAGGCAAGATCTATGCATTCTCGGCGGGTCATCAAACTCAATGGGGGCAGACCCTCACATCCGATTGGCACCACATCTGTGCCGTGAAGTCTGCCGACCGATTGACACTCTACGTCGACGGTCAACAGGTTTCCCAATCGGCAAAGTTCGATGCGACGGGGTATCAACTCGAATCCGAGGCCCCCTTGCAACTCGGAACAGGATTGAACGGCCCGTGTAACGGTCAACTGGAAGACGTCCGAATCTATCGACGAGTGCTGACTGCGACCGAAATCGAATCGCTCGCAAAGTCGCGACCTTCAACGCGATGACCTTTTTCTGAGCGATCCTGAACCTCAGGGCCTTCAGGTCACAAATACTCCGAAGGAGTTACGTCATATAGCCCGGGGTTGCCGCGTTTCGCGGCTACCCTGGGAATGCGTGCCGGAGACTCATTTACCCAGAATGGGTTACGTCAAGAATGATGACGGAACCCCGTTGGGGTACAGGGGGGGATCGTCCAGA
>CAIWEX010000985.1 GCA_903911795.1 uncultured Schlesneria sp. | reverse complement strand
TTTGGCCTTTTTGCTTTCGCAGGTGCCGCAGACGACGTTCGCGGCGGAACCTGTTTCGAAAGGACTGTTCGGCCGCAAGAATCTGGTGGCCTGGTGCATTGTCCCGTTTGACTCAAAAAAACGCGGCCCCGAAGAACGCGCGGCGATGCTGGAAAAGCTTGGGTTCACGCACTTCGCCTATGACTACCGTGCGGAACATATTCCGACGTTTGACGCAGAGATCGAAGCGTTGAAGCGACACCATGTGGAGCTTTCCGCGTGGTGGTTTCCAACATCATTGAATGACGAAGCGAAGATGACTCTGGCAATCTTCGCGAAGCACAAAGTAACCCCACAATTGTGGATCACCGGCGGGGGCGGACCGACAAAAGATGCCGAGGATCAGCGACTTCGCGTCACTGCCGAAGCCGCGCGGATTCGGCCCATTGCCGAAGCGGCTGCGAAAGTTGGATGCAAGGTCGCTCTGTACAACCATGGTGGATGGTTTGGCGAACCGGAAAATCAGATTGAAATCATTCGCGAATTGAAACTGGACAATGTTGGCATCGTCTACAACCTGCACCATGGTCACGACCATCTGGACAGGTTTGCAGAACTTCTGCAGAAGATGAAGCCGTACCTGTACACGCTGAATCTGAATGGCATGGTCAAAGAAGGAGATCGCAAGGGCCAGAAGATTCTGCAACTCGGCGAAGGGGATCTGGATCTGAAGATTCTGAACATCATCCGGGACAGCGGATACACAGGGCCGATCGGAATTCTGGGACATACGCAGGACGACGCCGAAGAACGCCTGCAGGACAATCTGGATGGCCTCGATTGGCTACTGCCTCAATTGAACGGTCTGCCAGCCGGGCCTCATCCCAAAATGCGAACGCCAGTTCCTCGGCCTGCGGCACCTGCCCCTGCTGCTGTGAAATCGAACAAGCCCGTCGTTGAAGGGAAATTCGGCCAGGCACTCGATGGCCGTGCCGGTGGGGCATTTGTTGCCGGGAGGGAAGACTTTCGTAAGTTTCCAATCACCGTTGAATGCTGGACGAAGCTGGCCGACAAATCGTCCTACAATATTCTCGTTTCCAATGAACTGAAGTCGTCGGGAACTCATTGGGAAATCTTTTCGATGGCGGGGAATGGTCATTTCACCGCGTACCTTCCCGGATTCGCTCCTGACCACTGCAATTCTTCGGCAATGATCTGTGACGACAAATGGCACCATGTCGCGATGATTCTGGAGGCCGAACGGGTTCGGCTGTATGTCGATGGCAAGCTGGCTGCCGACCAACCGCACAAACGTAACAACCGGGCAACAGAAGCGGGTGGACTTGCGATTGCGAGCCTGGTTGATCGAGTCATCGGATGCAGCGGCCTCGTTGATGAAGTTCGAATCTCGCGTGGTGCCCGGACAATCACAGCAGTTCCGGATAAGCCATGGACATCCGACGACTCCACGATCGGGCTTTGGCATCTGGATGAACTGGTTGAACAGAAGCGGTTCGAAGACGCGACTCCTTTAAAGAACGCAGCATTGCTGGGGGATTCGAGGGTCGCCAATCCGGGGCCAGCAAAAAGTACGGCTTCGACGAACAAGATTGAGGGGCATTGGGGCGAAGACGCCATCGGGTTTCGCTGGACCGAAGCCGATTCTCGGGATGAACGCGTCGGCAAGGTCGAAAGCGGGCCCTTCTTCAGCGGATCTGTCACTGGTGCTGGCGGACCAGTGTATAAGGGAATCGTTGTCCGTCTGGGCGACCAGCGCGAAGCGTCGATCCTGTACGACACGGAACTCTTGCGTGTTGCCGCAGGTTGGAACGGGTTTCTCAAGTTTGACCCCGCGCGATTTGGTGTTATCGTTCCACCGAGGATTGACGGGACAGCATCATTTTCGACA
>CAIWEX010000984.1 GCA_903911795.1 uncultured Schlesneria sp. | reverse complement strand
GGCAGAAGCATTTGCCAGGTGTTCTGTCTGCGATTCAAGGAACGACGCCACTCCTTTCTGTTTCGAATGGGCCGATACAAACGAAGCCTGAACGGAACGGGTCACCAGTACGCCTGGATGAAGAGCCGGCACCCGTCAAGAAATCGCAGCGTGGGTACGAGGAACTTCCTCCTCCCGCACGGTAAGCGACTTCGGTAAACTCAGGCGATGGCCACTGACGATTCCCACCGCCGACGAATTGGAAGCTACTACACGCCGGACTGGATCGCACGCTGGATGGTTTCCAGCGTGCTCCCCAACGGATTCTTTCGTCCACGAACCGCGTTTACGATTCTAGATCCCGCCTGCGGCGACGGTGCTTTTGTCTTGCCGCTGCTTGACCGACTGGCCGATCTATCGTGCGTGGCAGACAACGACGCACTTGCTCGCATCGAAATCGTCCGCGATCACGTCTACGGTATCGATTCGGACCCTGAGGCGATTCGTCGAGTTCGACAGCGAGTTTCCGAGTGGATTGGTGCCCCTGCCCTATCTCCAGAAACCGAACGAGTTCTGGTAAGTCATTTTCCATGCGGTGATGCGTTACTTGGAAATGGCTGGACGTACAGGGAACAAATCCCCGCCATCCACGACGGCCAGGTGATTGACTGGGGAGCGTTGTTTCCGTCGGTTTCAGCGGCGGGGGGATTCAATCTGGTGATCGGAAATCCTCCCTATCGGCGCGAACGAGATTCAAAATCGGACTTTGATCGAATCGCGGCGTCATCGCTGGGACGTTGGCGTGAACCGCGGATGGATCTGTGGCACTACTTCCTGCATCGCGGGTTGGATCTGCTCAAGCCGGGCGGAAGACTCGCATTTATCGTGAACAGTTATTGGATCAGCGCAACGAGTGCCAAACGTCTGCGAGAGCGTGTCGCCAGCGAAACCACTCTGGAAGAAGTCATGTTGCTCGGAGCGGCCCCGTTGTTTCAGGGTGTTTCCGGCCAGCACATGATCTTTCGACTCTGCAAACAGGTCGAACCGGAGTCCCGGTGCCGGGTTCACGATCTTTCGAGCCTCAGTCAGGACCAGATCAAGAGTCGTCTTTCACAAGAAGTCGCTGAGCCGCGCACAATTCCACAATCTGAACTCTGGAGGGGAAAGCAGCGACAGCTTCAAATCAGCGAGTCTCGCGCTCAGGCCAGTGGACCACTCCTGGGAGACTTCTACGAAGTGAGGCAGGGGATTGCCGAAAATCCGCCGTTTGTGACCAGGAAGGCCGCGTTGGAACTCGGCGACGCCAATCTGGCTGGTCGCGGAGTATTTGTGCTGACCGATGACGAGGTGGACAGTCTGCAACTGAACGCAATCGAACGAGAATTACTGCGTCCCTATTACGCCCTGTCGGCCATTGAGCGATTTCAGGTGGCAGCTAAGCCAACTCATCAATTGCTCTATCTAACCCGACAGACGGCACCGACGCTGGAGGAGATTCCACAACTGGCTCGACATCTGGAGCAGTTCCGGGCAATCCTCAATCGACGTCGCGAAGTCCGATCAGGCCAGATCGCCTGGTGGCATCTGCACTGGCCGCGCGAGGAGCGACTGTTTACGTCGCCGCGAATCTTGTCCCTGCAAATGGGTGCAACTCCGCGGTTCGCGTATGCCCAGCAACCAACCTACGTCGGTTTCTCGATGCACGTGATTACCTCTCCAGCGACTCAGTCGGTGCAGCCGATTCCCTCGCTCCCCGCGCTGACTGCAATCTTGAATTCGTCACGGGCACAGCGTTGGTTCGAGTCACACGCCAAGCACAGGGGTGCTCATCTGGATATCAGCGGAACGATCCTGAAACAATTTCCGCTGCCCGTGATTTCGCAACCGGAGATTGAAAACGAATTAATAAATCTCACTCAATCCTGGTCGATGCAACCCGATTCGGACTCTGAATCGCGATTGAATCAGCTTGTGGATCGATGGTACACCGTTATGAGCGTGGGCAGGGACTGATGAGACAACATTCAGAGTAAGCGGCATGGCGACGGTCGCCTCTCATTCGTTCGAAAGAGTCCAAGGTTCTGACGAAGCGTTCCAACGTCGTAATAGATCATTCGCATCGCAAGGTGACAAGATTCCTCGGTTCTTCAAATCCCATGCTAGGAAAACACCAAATCTCTGCGTTTGGGAAGGCGGAGAATCTGATCGGTTGTCATTTGGAATTGTGATGGAGAAGTGAAGCGGGTCGTGCGGGGTCATGACAGGCTCCACTTCGATCCCTACATTTGTGAATGTGGCATGGTGACACAGTTTTCGAAGTGACTGAAAGCAATCACATTGGAATTGGATGTAAACGGCATTGTCGTCACGGCCCATCACCTTCGCAGCCGTTACACTGGGATACAGATTCAGCAAGGACTCGATATCCCTCAAGGATTGCTCGTCGGTCATCGGAACTCCGTTACATGGGAATCTGAACAGATTCGCCTTGCAAAAGCCAACAATGATACGGGCTTTCCACATGATCTACCGTGCGCGAAATCAGGTCTTGTCCCAAGGTTGTCGGTAAGGACGAGACAGCATTGCCGCAGCTTCGTTATCACCAACGATCGTTTCCTTGGCGGGATCCCACTCAATCTTGCGGCCGAGGCGAGCGACAATGTTTCCCAGGTGACAGACCGTTGCAGACCGATGGCCAATCTCAACATCACAAATCGGCAGCTTCCGGGTACGAATGCAGTCCAGGAAGTTGGCATGATGATTGGGGCTCTTGTAAAGGTGGACATCGTTCTCGCCGAGGGGTTGCTCCAGAATTTCGGCAGGATTGCTGCTGATGCGGCCTCGATCGACGCTGATGCGTCCTTTGTCTCCAATAAACGTCACGGCTCCCTTGATGTCTGCCTGATCCTGCCCGAGTGTCAGCTTGACACCGTTGGCATAGGTGTAAACCAGGCGGCAGGCGGATGTGACTTCGAAGAATTTCTCGGGATGGAATTCTGCTGTGCCCTCCACGGAGACGGGGCCGGAATCGTCCATCCCCAGTCCCCATTGAGCGATATCCAGATGATGAGCTCCAAAGTTCGTCATCTGTCCCCCGGAATAATCCCAGAAGAACCGGAAGCTGTAGTGAACTCGTTTCTGGTTGTACGGACGCTGTGGCGCCGGGCCCAGCCACAGGTCATAGTCCAACGCGGCGGGTGGATCGGAATCTGGAACCGGCTTTCCAGAGAAATTGCACTTGGGAATCGCCACATGGACTTCGCGAATCGTCCCCAGCTTGCCAGAACGAACGAGTTCACAGGCCTTGCGAAACCGGTCGTCAGATCGTTGTTGTGATCCCGTTTGAACGATTCTGTTGTTCGTCCGAGCGGCGTTGACCATCCGGCGACCTTCCGCAACCGTCAGCGATAACGGCTTTTCGCAATAGACATCCTTACCAGCCTGGCAGGCGTGAATCGTCGTCAGGGCGTGCCAATGATCCGGGGTCGAGATCACCACAGCATCGATATCTTTTCGCTCAAGCAACTTCCGATAGTCACGAACCCCTTCGGTCTGATGCCCCTTGTCCGTCAGAAACTTCACGGCCTTCGCGAGATGATCGCTGTCAACATCACAGACGACTGCCGGGCTGACTCCCTTTCCCAGAAATGCGTTCAGGTTGCCCATCCCCTGCCCACCCAGGCCGACATGAGCCGTCACAATTCGCTCGTTCGCGCCGAAGACCGTCGAAGGAACGATATAGGGTGCCGCAAACAACGTTGAGGCCGCCAAAAACGAACGTCGATTCAACCGAATTTGTGACATGTCGTGTGCAAAGATCGGCGTAGATTTCATGGAAGTCGATTCCTCAATGAAGTAATAGTCGCTGTTCGCTCGGCAAACGATCACCGCTGTGCGGTGCCGACGGAAGTCTCAACGACGGACATCGGAATTCTACAGTACGAACGCACGAACCTGAATCCCGTAACAATGGGATGGACAGAAATACCGCTGCAAATCATGCTCTTCCGGGCCACCACTTTTCTACCATTGAGATGATTGCGATTTTCGAAATGCCTTGGACTCCTCGCCACAGCGTCATCGTGCTGATTATTGTCTCAACGATCGTCAGGCTCTGTTGGGCAGCAGGGATGGAATTGGGGAATGATGAAGCCTACCACTATCTGTATACGGTCTATCCCGATTGGAGTTACTTCGATCATCCTCCCATGCTGATGTGGATCGCCACGGCAGGACAAACTCTTTGCGGAGGTTGGCTCAGCACCTTGTCATTGAGGCTCGGGTTTGTACTGCTTTTTGCGGGAAGCACCTGGGTCTTGTTCGATTGGGTTCGCCGCTGGTTTGGGGACTGGTCAGGCTTCTATGCCACTCTGGCGATGAATCTGGCTCCGTACTACGCAGCGGCCGCGGGTGCCTTCATCCTGCCGGACGGACCATTTCTGTTCTTTGCCATGCTGACACTGCGAGCCCTCACCCTCGCCTTGTTTGAGCCATCAACCGATGGCGTCCAGTTGCGTGTGACCAGCGATCCCTCGGGATGGTCGGCCTTACCGGCCTGGATCGGGGTTGGCCTCGCCTGCGCCGGTGCAATGGCCAGCAAATATCATGGAGTTTTGCTGCCTCTTTCCACGGTGGCCTATGTCATCGTGACTCCTCAAGCCTGGAGAGTCCTGAAAACACCGGGGCCCTATCTAGCGGCGATTCTGGGAGCCGCTGGATTGACTCCGGTACTGATCTGGAATTCACAGCATCACTGGGCGTCGGTCGCATTTCAGGGAGGGCGAGCACTGGGAGCCGAATTCAATCCTGCGGGACTGGCTGCGATGGTGTTTGGACCGATCGGTTACTTGCTCCCGTGGATCTGGTTTCCCGCTATGGCTGCGTTGATGCTGCGATTGAGTCGATATCGCGAGCTGAAAGGGATCGATCGCTTTCTCGTCTGCCAATCACTATTGCCACTGGGCCTTTTTTTCTGTGTCTCGTGCGTGCGACCCATTCTGCCGCATTGGCCACTGATCGCGTTTGTTCCGCTCTTTCCCTTCGTTGGGGCTCAATGGTCAGCAAACGCCACTCGCGATCCTCGCCTGGTTCGACGCTGGGTAGGCTTCATGTCAGTGGCGGTCTTGATGATCGCTGGACTGTTTGCGACGCAGGCTCGTTTCGGAGTAATCGACTTCCCCTGGAGTAAAGATCCTGCTCGAGAAATCAGTGGCTGGGAATCGATCGGTCATGAACTGGAATCGCGACACCTGCTCGATTCACCGAACACGTTCCTGATCACCAGTCATTGGTATGAGAGTGGACAACTGGCGTTCAGCGTCCGCAATCGAGTCCCAGTTGTCTGTTACAATCAGGGGGATGCCCGAGGCTTCGCCTACTGGAGTCGACCAGAGGACTGGATTGGCAAAAACGGGCTGCTGGTGACTGTCGAAGAAACACCGAATCTGGAGGTCTATCGTCCTTACTTTCGCAGCATCGAATTGGTCGACACCTTTCGAATGACTCGCTCAGGTAAGCCTTTTCGACCAGTGCAAGTGCACCTCTGTAAAGATCAGCTGCGAGCGTTTCCGTTTACATATGCACCGGCGAGAACATCGGTCGACAACCAGGTTGATTAATGGTGTTTGATGGTTCGAGTACTGGCGACGAGCGAAGCGCGTTGGGCTTTCAGACGGCTCAGTTGAGGTTGGCTGAGGTCGATCTTCGATTGACTGGCCACCAGTGTTTGCCTGACCTCGTCGAGTTTCGCCACGGTTTCCTGACGCTGCTCGGCGATCTGCTGCAGCAACCGATCAGCGCGGCTGATTTGAGTTTGAATCGCCAGTTCCTCGGCACGCAGACGAGCAGACTCCTGTTCACGAAATGCCGCCAGTTCCGCGTCAGCCTGTCGGGAGGCCGCTCGCTTTCGCTGCCGTTCCCGAATTGATTCATTCTGATCTTCGGGTGGCTGATTCAGCCTCGCTCGCATCAGTTCACGAGCTTTGCGATCGGATTCGATCTGCTGGAATTGCTGAGCCAGATTCTGTTTCTGCATCCCTTCGAAATTCTTGACGATATCAGCCGATCGGGCAAGTCGTGCATGGGTGTGGCTGGCGAGATCGGATTTTTCCTGGACAAGGGCAGCATGACCCTTTTCGGCGACCGCCAGGTCCACGTCAAATCGTGACAGTTCAGACTCCAGGCATTCGATCTGTGCTCCGGCCAATTCCGCCGCACGCTGAGCTGCCGCCAATTCAGACGAAATCCGAAGGAGTTCGTCGTTTGTGGTATCGAGTTCTTTTTGCAGATCTTTTGCGTGTAGGGCACGGTCGTGGTGTTCGTGTCCGTAGAAAGGGCTGTTCCGTCGATGTAAACAGCATAGTTGAAGGTCTG
>CAIWEX010000983.1 GCA_903911795.1 uncultured Schlesneria sp. | reverse complement strand
TCCTTATAAGGGCCAGACGACGGTTCAACTCCGCCCATGCCTACTGAAAGCAATCGAATACGGGATCAAGGTGTTAGTGGCAGCACACTCGGTTCTTACCCGAGCAAGTGACGGTTCAAGTTACCCGTCACAGTACCTACTTTCCGAAAATGTACCTCACCACGGTCAAGGTGATGCCGCCTTCCGGTACCCTTCCCATTCATGATAGTGTGGACGACAACCTTGTCAATGTCCTTTAGCAAGCGACGAACCTGCTGTGGGGCAGCCGATTCGAGGCATCCATGTCGTTCCCATTCCGGCTTGCCTGCTCGCTTACGCTTCTCGTTTATGACCTTGTCGTCGGCCTGTCGGGCCAGGATGCGACACGCTCCCACGAGGCCGAAGAGTCTGTGAATCGCACCGACCACGATGGCGTTGATATCTTTCTTTGACGGAGCTGGCTTGATTTCGTGTAGCTCCGCTTCCAGTTCTATTAGCCGCGCATCCTCCTGTCGAATCTCATCTTCAGCAATCGCCATATTCGCCTCGTCCTCCATGCGGACCAGATTCCGTCGCATCCGCACAAGACCAGACCTCAATTTAGCGATCTGGTTCTCCAGCCGTTTCCGATCCTGCTGCGGTCGGACTGGTGGGAACAGTAGATTCTTGATCACATCGAATGTCTTCGGCATTTCGAATTCGTCGGGCAACGTGTGGGAATTGGCAGCTTCGCCTATCAAATCCCCTTCGGGACCGAAAAGGTCATCCAAATTGTCCGCAATAGCACTCAGAATCTCTGCCTCGCGTACCGTCGTCCCCTTGCACCCGTGGTACTTCGTGTTCTTGCATTCGTAGGATTTCCTGCGGTTGTCGATCCCATACATCGGAGCACCGCATAGACCGCAACGCAGCAGACCGTGCAAGACATAGGGATTCGTTTCCGGCGTGTATTTGTTGCTCCTGCCTGTTTTGCCCTTCGCCAGAAAGGCCTGCGCCTTGATGAAAGTTTCGCGGTCAATGATCGGCTCATGGTGGTCGTCTATCACGATCCAGTCAGATTCTGGGTTTCGCCCCGAACGCTTTCCCGCGACGATCTGGCCAGCCCGAAAATGGTGGTGTTTCGCTCGCGATGACCGATTGAACCGGAAAGTCCCGATGTAGGCGACGTTTTCCAGTATCACTTTCACGGCATCGTATCGCCAAACATTCTTGCCCCCGCTGCTGCGGATTCCATCGGCCGTTAATCGCTTGGCGATCTCAGACATCGACCGGCCTTCATCAACATGCTCACGGAAGATTCGCTGGACAACCGATATTTCAGTTTCATCGCCCAGAACCAGACGTTTGTGTTTCCTTTCCCCTTCAAGCCGATAGCCGTATGGGTACGAACCTGACCAACTGCCATTCTTCGCCCCTTCAAATTGTCCACGGCAGACGTTTTTGGAAAGCTTGACGAGAAAGTCGTTGTTCCCTTCCTGCAATAAAGAAAACATGATCCGATCTGCAAAGCCGTTCCAGTCAATCGGACCTTTGTCGATCGGTACCAACTGGACGCCGGCATCTCGCAACGGCAAAATCATTGCGGCTGTCGCGAGGCTATCTGAACGGCTGAAGCGGTCTTGGCTCCAGACAAGAATGAATTCGAAGCCGCCAGATTTTGCATCGGAGGTCATCCGTTCAAATCCCGGTCTGTTCGGATCGTCACCCGAGATGCCTTCATCTTCATACCAGCCAATAATCTTGTAGCCGTGGTTTTCGGCAAACTGCGTTATTTGAGTTCGCTGGTCTTCGATACTCGTGTCTTGCTTTTTGGTCGAGCAACGAAGATACCCGACTGCAAGTTTCAGCTTTACCATCAC
>CAIWEX010000982.1 GCA_903911795.1 uncultured Schlesneria sp. | reverse complement strand
GCTGACCCTGTCCTGGCTGACCCTGTCCTGGCTGACCCTGTCCTGGCTGACCCTGTCCCGGCTGTCCCTGTCCTGGTTGACCCTGCTCTGGTTTGGGTTGGCCTTCCTCGGGCTGTGAATCTGCCTTCGGCCTTGAGAGTGATTCGAGTTGTTCTTGTGCTTTACGCAATTGTTGTGCAGCCTGGGCGACGTTTGTCCCCAATTGCTCAGGAACCGACTCCCCACCCTTCGGAGTTTCAGGGGCGTTCTGTGCCTCGGTAGCGGCTTCTTTCAGTTTCTCAGCCGCCGCGGTGGCATTTTCCTGCGCAGCCTGGGGATCATTTCCCTGAGACGCTTCCAACGCTTGCTTCATAGCCTCATTGGCTTGATTCGCAGCCTGTTGTGCCTTCTGAGCAGCCTCAGCTCCGTCCTTTGAATTCAAGGGCGCGGCTTCCAGATTTTTGGCGGTCTGTTCCAGGCGTTTTGACAGAGCTTCTGTGGCATCCGCCAGTTGCTTCTGACCTTGTTGCCGAGCCCCTTGTTGTGCCTGCTTGTCTTCCGAGATCTGACGAAGTTCGTCAGCAAGCTTTTCCTGGCGATCTGCCAATTGAGTCGCTTGCTCTGATTGCTTCGTGGATGGCTGGCCTTCGGGTGCCAACTCACTGGCAGCCTTCCGAGCCGATTCAGCCGCAGCCTGCCCCTGCTCAGCCGCCTGATCCAGATGACCCGTCTCGGCTTTCCGAGCAGCATCGATCGCTCGCTTGGCGAATTCGACGGCAGCCTGTGTCGCTGGGGATTCCGCCCCTTCACGTTGTGCAAGTTCTTGAGCCTGACGAGTCGCTTCCTGTGCCAGCTTTCGCTGCTCTTTGACTCCCTCTGCACCTGCATTCATCGGTGAGGATTGTTCGGGAGTTCCCGGCGGATTGGCACCATCCGGCGATTTCGGCTGCCTGTTGGATTTTTCAGGCGATTCATTCTTGTTGAGCTGGGCAGGATCGTCGGCCGCTTTCTCGAATGCATCTGCCAGTTGCTCTTGTGGCTTTGCTAGTTGCGCTGCCTGTTCGGCAAGTTTCTCCAAACGTTGCAGTTGATCCCGGCGAGCAGCATCCAGCAGTTCCGGATGCTTTCTGAGCAATTCATCAAATTCATCATTCAGCTTCTGACTCTCTGCCTGCAATGCTTTTCGCTCCGCTTCTGCTGCGGCAAGTTTCTCTGCTTTTGCAGGGTCATTCGCAGACTGTTCAGACTTTTCGCCGGCGGCAGCATTATCACTCTTTTTCGCGTCAGCTTTGGGCTGCGCCTCGGCCTGCGGGTTGCCTTTCGGTGGTGACGAGTCATTGGAGGCAACCTGGTCACCCTTCTTCTCGGGAGATTCGGCGTTCGGCCCGTCGGCTTTCGCTCCGTTTTCTGCATCGCGCACTTGCTTTTCGAGCTGGTCGAGTTTCTCGGCCAGGCGATCTGTATTGCGAGCGAGTTGTTCGAGTTGCGCCAGGTCCTGTTGCAGTCGCCCTAATTCCGCCAGTTGCTGGTCGAGCCCCTTCAGTTTTCGATCGATGGCTCCCAGTCGATCAATGGCTTCACTGAGCGGTTGCAACTGATCACGTGATTCTCCCTGTTTCGCTTGCTCCAGACGTTGCTGAGCTTCGGCCAACTCTTGTTCCGCCAGTTTCTGAACTTGTTCACCCAGTTTGCCGGTCAGGGGACTGTCGGCGAGTTCCGCGGCGAGCTTTTGAAGGCGTTCGCTGAGTTCCGCTTGTTCCTTCTGAAGTTTCGCAAGCGCTTCAGACTTGTCGCTGTTTTTCCCTTTGAGTGATTCATCTTCTGTCTGACGATGCAATTTCTCCAAGGCCTCACGGTTTTCCGCAAGGTCCTGCCGAAGCTCGCTGATTTCGTCCTTCAGACTTTGTTCCTGTTGAGCCAGTTCTTTATCAGGCGCCGCCTGCGACTTCAGGTCTATCATCAATGTCCGTGGCTTAGTCCACGTTTCCTGAGGACCTGGAATTGGTCGATTGTCGACAGCACGGACGCGATAGGTGATGGCCTGCCCCGGCTTGACCTCGAAGTCGGCAACATCGATGGCAAATTCATGCTCAAACGACCGATTGCGGACAACATCGACCGGCACGGTATCGATTCGCTTTTTACCTTCTGAGGACTCGAGGTGCAGTTCCACGATCGTCAGTCCGTAATCGTCGCGCACTTGAGCGGTGACCAGATGCCGATCAGTTGGGCGAACCGAAACGGGCTGTTCATCACCGTTCAGCGAAATGGCGGGTGGCAGGTCAGGATCGACGACAATCGAACGTCCAGGTTCCTCGTTTTTCAGACCAAAACCATTTTTCAGATTCAGTCGGAACGCTCCGGAACTCACCGCGAGGGCCTCAACGTTGGCCGATCGTTTATCGTCGGAAAGCCGGGCCGCGATCGTTCGTTCTGTCACAGGCTTTTCACCGACACCAACTTCGTCGGGAAGAATCGGCCAGACAAGCTCTGCAGTAGAAACCGGTTCATCGAACTCCAGCTTCATGACGACCCGACTTCGTTCGGCGGCGTGAATTTCACCCTGGGCACCATCGAGCGCCCGCGCAGGAAGTCCAGTGTATGCAGGAGGTTCAATGTCGAGTTGCAGGCGCGTTATCACAGGCGGATTGGCAACGTCGATCCGGTGAGTTTCCGATTTCGCATCACTCGTGACGGCATAGAAGTCCAACGCTTTTGCGACATGGGGAAGTGTTGTGGCGAAGCGATGGTTCTCGGCATCCCAGTCCAGTCGTCGAGAATCTCGCACACCCGTGACATCCGTCCAATGCAGCCAGACGATGGTTTGATCGGGGCTGACAGAAGTTAGATTCGCAGGAAGTTTCAGTTCCACATCGATGGGAACGTCGCTCCCTTTGGCGACGACGCGGTTGCCACCAACGATGACCAGTTCCGTTGCGCCCCAATGGAAATTACCCCATGGTGCGAATAGGCGAGCCCACAGCAAGCGGTACTCATCCGAACGGAATGCAAACGGCGCGAATAACAGCAGGCAGGCGACGACCGCCAGCATTGCTGTCCTGGGTGAACGAATCGCAGGTGCCGCATCCGAAAGATCGAGTTTATCGATCGCTTTGGCAGTCTGCCTTGCCAGCAGATCCTGCATCAACGGTGAAGCCCCTGGGGCATCATGGTGCTGCAGTTCTACCAGCGTCGTCAGCCGTTCCTTCAATTCTGGATGCAGTCGTTCGACAAGCGCAGCAAGTTCAGTGAACGAGGCAGGTCGCCAGGCAGGTCGCAAAATCCAGGACCAGACAGCGTAAACGGATAGCAACAGGCTTGTCGCCAGCATCACGAGTCGGATCCCGCCGCTCAAACCCAGATACCAATCGACCGCCAGACAGATTCCGATCAAAACCGGGATAAAAACACCGACACGGCTGATTCCGCGACTGAAAGTGGCATCGCGCACCTGCCGGTCCAGCACCAATAGCTGACGCTCTACATTTTCAGGAAGCACTCTATCCGAAAGAACTGCTGTTGCCATACGGCACCTCATGCGGCATCGCACCGCGTTGAACTCAAGTCCGATTGGAAGAGAATCGTCAGATTGGAATCGTAGGACATCTCAAAACCACGACCGTGGTCAGAAGTCAGCGATCAGAGGTCAGAAAAACAGTCGGATAAACGGGCCGTTTGACGTGTCCGGAACAGTTGACTTCTCCGTAAATATTATGCAGTTATCGAGTTGCTGATGCAATTGGAAACTGTAAACCCTGAATTTCAGAGTCTGCCGGTCGCAGTTCCATTGAATTCATTCGCAGTTTTTTCACCAAATGTCGATTCCGTATCTTTCTAATCGACTCTAAGGTAATCGATTTCCATTTTCTGTTTTCCCACTTTCCAGGATTTCTGCAATGTCTACCTCCACTTCGAAGCCGATTCCCGAAGGAATGCGATCCCTGACGCCCCATCTGGTTTGTGCAGACGCGGTCCAGGCCATTGAATTCTACAAGCAGGCGTTTGGTGCGACCGAAGCGATGAAATTGCTTGCCCCCAATGGACAATTGGTGCACGCGGGATTGCGCATCGGTGATTCGATGTTGATGCTGGCAGAAGAATGTCCGGAATGGGGCAGCTTGGGGCCAAAGTCACTCAAAGGCTCGCCCGTTGTGATTCACTTGATGGTTCCGAACGTTGACGCCACAGTTGCACAAGCGGTCGCTGCCGGGGCCACCGTCACAATGCCAGTCGCTGACATGTTCTGGGGAGATCGCTACGGCCAGTTACTCGATCCATTCGGGCATCGCTGGTCTGTTGCGACTCATCTGCGTGATCTGAGTCCCGAAGAGTTGCATGAAGCGATGCTGAAAGCAATGCCCGCCTCGTGAGATCTTCATTCGGAGCGGGGCTTTGTTCGGCGCGGGTCTCCCGACCCCGCCGATACCGACGACCGAAGGTCTCCCGATAAAGGTTCTTGGTTATTTGTTCTTCGTGCTTGGTTGTTCTGTCCTCGCTCAGGGGCCCGCCCTCACCCAAGAACCAAGAACCGTACCGGTCTCATATTCCTCATCCCGCAAAATTTAAAGGACACAAACCACAATGATTCATCAGAAAATCAAGACGTTTCTGTGGTACGACAACAAAGCGGAAGAGGCTGCAGAACTCTATTGTTCACTGTTTCCGAACTCAAGAATCATCAGCGTTTCACGATACCCTGAAGGGAGTCCTGCTCCGGCGGGAACCGCAATGACGGTTGAGTTCGAACTCGCCGGGACGAAATTTGTGGCATTGAATGGCGGCCCGGTCTTTCATTTTACGGAAGCGATTTCGTTGACGGTCGATTGCGAGGATCAGGTCGAAGTGGATCGCCTCTGGGAGAAGCTGACTGATGGTGGAACGCCGAGTCATTGCGGCTGGTTGAAAGACCGCTACGGACTCTCATGGCAGATCGTCCCTCGAATCCTGCCACAATTACTGTCGAGTCCCGAAGCCGGGGTGTCGCAACGTGTCATGACGGCAATGTTGCAGATGGCAAAAATCGACATTGCCAAGCTTCAGCAAGCGGCCAACGGTTGATCATCCTCCCAAATGAACAAGAGATTCAGGAACACCGCATGAAATATATGCTTCTCGTTTACAGCCCGGAAGAAGACTGGACCGAAGAGGAGCGGGCACTCTGTATGGTTGACTCGACCGCCGTATGCCACGAATTGAACGAGAAAGGTCAGTTTCGAGCCGCATCGCCATTACATCCGGTCAAGACTGCTGCCAGCGTGCGAGTTCGGAACGGACAACAACTGGTGACGAGTGGTCCGTTTGCCGAGACGAAAGAACAGCTCGGCGGTTACTTCATTATTTATGTTCCAAACCTTGACGAGGCAATTGCGACCGCGAGTCAACTTCCCTCTGCCAAAAAGGGAACCATTGAAGTCCGGCCGATTTTTCCGCTCGAGGGACTTCCACCAGACCAATTCGGACGGCTCGCATCGCGCTCCGACCAAAACAGTCTCCCGTACATGTTCCTTTGCTACGACGACGCTCAGGCCTGGGATGAAGCCGGCCCTGCTGCTCTGCAGGCAGCCATGCAAGAAGCCGTGCAATTAACGCATAAGCTGGACTCCCGCGGGCAGTATGTGAGTGCTTCGCCACTTCATCCCGTGTCGACGGCAACCAGCGTTCGCATCCGCGAAGGTCGGCGACAGGTGACAGACGGACCGTTTGCCGAAACTCGCGAGTTTCTGGGGGGCTATTATGTGATCCTGGCAAAGGATCTGAACGAGGCCGTTGCGATCGCTGCTCAACATTCCGGAGCTCGCGTTGGAACAGTCGAAGTTCGACCGATTTTCGAATTGCCGAACATTCCCGAGCACAACGACAATGATGTCGTCGAACTGCAGCGGTGATCGAGATCCACGAACTCCGAATCTTTTTCGATAGTAGGAAAACTGCGATGAAAGTTGTTGTGTTCGTTAAAGCGACGAAAGAATCGGAAGCTGGCGGACTTCCCGACGAGAAACTGCTGACCGACATGGGGAAGTACAACGAAGAACTCGTGAAGGCAGGAATCATGCTCTCGGGCGAGGGGTTGAAACCGAGCTCAAATGGAGTACGAGTCCGATTTTCCGGGGCGACCCGTACGATCATTGATGGACCATTCACCGAAACGAATGAGCTTGTCGCCGGGTTCTGGTTATGGCGTGTGAAATCCATTGAGGAAGCCGTTGAGTGGGTCAAGCGGTGTCCAAACCCGATGATCACCGAATCCGAAATCGAGATTCGTCCGATCTACGAAGCCGAGGATTTTGGTGATGCCATGACTCCGGAATTGCGAGAGCAGGAAGCAGTACTCCGTTCGCAGAACATGGGGTTGGGTGACATCCGTTATGAAACGGGGCGACTGCTACGACTTGCCGGGCTCGTCGGACATTTTACCATGAGTAATCGCGGTGAGATCCCCGCTTTGTGGGGGCGATTTGTCCCGCATATCGGCAGTACCCCCGGCCAAATCGGTGGAATGGTCACTTATGGTGTTTGCCTGAATTCCAATGAAAATTGCGAGTTCGACTACATGGCAGGTGTTGAAGTGTCTGCAGAGGCTTCACTGCCACCCGAACTGACCGCGATTCAGATTCCGGCACAGCGCTATGCTGTCTTCACACATGCGGGCGCGGTTGGTTCCATTCCGACGACCATTGATAAAATCTGGAGCCAGTGGGTTCCCGACTGCGGACTCGAAATTGCCAATGCCCCCTGCTTTGAGCGGTATACAGAAGAATTTGATCCGCTCACGGGCATGGGAGGGATTGAGATCTGGATTCCACTGAAATCACGCCAGTGACCGATCTGCAAGTGACTGAAGTCATGCGACTGAAGAACGGAGAAACCTTCACACCAATATTCAGAATACCGGTGTGAAGGTCTC
>CAIWEX010000981.1 GCA_903911795.1 uncultured Schlesneria sp. | reverse complement strand
GATCTTGCATCTGTTGTTTCCATCGAAATGTTGGCTCAATCTCGCCGTCGGTCATTCCCTGACCATTGCCAATCACAAAGTGATAGCCAATCCCCAGCCATGGCTTTCCGTTCTTGTCTTTATTCTTCAAGTGTGACTCGTGAATGCTCTCCACGTCGCCTTGTTCTGATGCCGTATGATGAAGGACGATGTATTTCCACTCACGCGCCCCCGCTTCTGGCTTCCAAGGATTGTCCTTCGTGATCGGTGTAACCGGCGGAACCTCGGGTTCCTGCGGGGCTGGTATAACTGGTGTTTCGATTACTGGTGGCAGTTGCGGTCGATTAATCGATACCGGAGGCGGAACTACGGCAGGTCGATAACAACCGAGACAACCCGCACTCCAGGAAATCACGCCCCAAACGAGCAGCATCCTGCGTCGAGCCGAAAACGACTGACGACAGAACTTCGTTGTGAGCGAGAAAAACCAGAGTGCGTCCATGCCCAATCCGTTGGGTTATCCATTCATCCTGTCTTCGCCTGTGTCACAAGGCGGCGGAAATGTACTTGCAGGGGAAAATTGTGTCAACGTGTTGTCCAGACGACGCTTCCGAAGCGTCGATTCCGGGGTGTTGAACGCGTCAATACAGAGAAACAGCGTTGAATTTGCGGGCAAAAATGTCGGCTGAAAATCTTATGCATCTTTTTTGGATGACCCATACTACGCAATGGACGCGATTTTGGCCGAGATTCTGCTGATCACGGGATTTCCCTCAAGTCGGCAACCCATCAAGGGGAAAGGCGACCTTCTCCAGTCCGGATTCCCTCAAGCAATTTCTGCATTTCGGTGACTTTATCGGGATGCATTGCGGCGACATTCGTGGTCTCACCGAGATCTTTTTTCAAGTCGTACAGTTGCACTTCAGGATCGTTCCCAAGTTCCGTATTGGTCCCCGCACTTCGCTTTGGACCTTTACTCTTGTCGATCAGCTTCCACGTTCCCTGGCGAAGCGACAGCATCCCGGCCTGCTCAACCAACAGTTGTCGCCCCAGCGTCGATTCCCCGATGAATGCTGCCAGTGTCTCCTGTGTATCGGGTGCGGTTGCCTTGTCGTAAGTTTGTCCAATGAGTGCTGCGAAGCTGGCGATGAAGTCGATTTGGCAAACGAGTGTCTCGGAAACGCCGGGTTTGATTCGAGCTGGCCAGTGGATGATCAACGGGACTCGCGTCCCCCCTTCAAAATTGCTGTATTTGCCACCGCGCAGCGGTCCAGCAGGCTGATGCCCATTCAGTTTGGCAACCGCATCATCTTTGTATCCGTCGTCGATCACAGGTCCATTGTCGCTGGTGATGATGACCATGGTGTTGCCTGTCAGTTTCAACTGATCCAATTGATCGAGAATCTCACCGACCGCCCAGTCAAACTGAAGCAAGGCATCACCGCGAGGCCCCATGCCGCTCTTGCCAAGGAACCGATGATGAGGAAGTCGCGGTACATGAATGTCATGAGTCGCAAAGTAAAGAAAAAATGGTTCGTTTGGCGTCGCCTTCTGATGTCGAGCGACAAACGATTTCGCTCGCTCGACAAACACGTCTGCCATGTCCTGATCGTTCCATCGAGCCGCTTTGCCACCGGTCATGAAGCCAATGCGACTGACGCCATTCACGATCGTCTGGTCATGTCCATGGCTCGGATGCATCGTCAACAGATCGGGATTCTCTTTGCCTGTCGGTTCATTCCCGATCTTCTGACCAAATCGGACCTGAATTGGATCTTTGGGATCGAGCCCCAGAACTCGCGTATTCTCGACATAAACGCACGGAACGCGATCCCCCGTTGCGGGCATCAGAAAACATTCGTCGAAACCCAGATCGAGTGGTCCCGGTTTGATTTCGCCGTTCCAGTCCAGTCCCGCACGGCCCAGGCCCAGGTGCCATTTTCCGACAACACCCGTGCGATACCCCGCTTTTTTGAGAACGGACGCCAGCGTCATCCGGCCGGGCTCAATGATCAGCGGTGCATCGCCGGGAAGAACCCCCGTCCCTTTCTTCCGCCAGGCATATTCACCCGTGAGCATCGAATACCGAGACGGTGTGCAGGTGGCCGATGTGCAATGCCCGTCGGTGAATCGCAATCCCTCCTTGGCCACTCGATCGACATTGGGAGTCTGAATTCGTATCGCCCCATAGCAACTCAAATCGCCGTAGCCGATGTCATCCGCATAAATCAGCACGATGTTCGGTCGGGCTGGCTGGCCCGCTTTTACAGGGGCATCCGCCGCAAAGAGAGAGATTGAAGACGTCACGACGACAACAAAGGCGACCAGCCGAAAAACCATCCGTGTGCGAAATCCGTAGCGATCAGCCATAATGTGACGTCCGTGTAAAAACAAAACCGTTTTCGGATGAACCCGCTCCGATGGATCGTTGTCCATGAAGAACGCGAAATCTACTGGCGCCCGTTCCGGAATGCAAAGTCAACGTCACAAGCCAGATCTGTCGGAAACTCGTGATTCCACAGGCTCGCATTTGTGGCAGCGGGGACTTAAGCTTCGCGGGTGGAATTTCTGGCAGGAATCCGGGTTCGGCATCCGATATTCCACTCGAAGACGTTTTCGTATTTTTGAGATGAGCAAGAAGCACGTATGACCGCACGACGCATCCTTGTGACTTCGGCCCTTCCCTACGCGAATGGACACATTCACGTC
>CAIWEX010000980.1 GCA_903911795.1 uncultured Schlesneria sp. | reverse complement strand
TCGAATCCGGCAAGCCCTTCGTTGTTTCCCAGATGTGGCAGCTAATCCGATTGCGTCGCACTTTAATGCGATACCAACATCGGTTGACGATTGGGGCAACTCCAAACGCAAGAACACTTCCCCCTACCCATTGAGAATATCAACGGTGGTCTACAACACCCCCTGATCCCCGGAAATTCCGACCGGGAGTACATGCCCAAGCCATTCCTGCACCGCCTCCCCTCCCTCATGAGGCGCCAAGTCCGGAAGTCAGTCCTTTTCCATTTTCGTGCGGTTTTGCACAGTCAACAAGATGAATTTTTCGTGCACAAGACCCATTTGCGTTGAGATGGTTTCAGATACTTTGAACTCTGAATCCGTCAGAAAAATCTGGCGAACGTTTGAAATCGCGGATTCTTTCCGCCGACCGCTTCAACGCTCCGCAAGTTGGTATCTGTTACGTGCCGTTGTGCTGTACTTCTGTGCGACTCCGGCGATCTCCTCGCGGTCATGGCGAGCACAATCTGCATCAAAATCAACTCGCAGGCAATTTTTCACTTGCATTTGCGCCGCTAAATTTCAACCATTGTTCGCTCCACACTACATGGGCATGTGAGTCAGGCAGATCAAGGAGGATAAATGCCGTGCGAGAAGTTGTTTTTCGCTCCTTCCAGAGTCCGGGCGACCTAGTGATGTTGACGGCAGCTGTGCGAGATTTGCACATTGCCTATCCCGGTCAATTCGCCACCGACGTGCGATCGTCCGCAGATGCCCTGTGGGAATACAACCCTTTCATCACCAGACTGCGTGTGGAAGATCCGGGCGTTGAAACGCTGGATATGCACTATCCACTGATCCATCAGTCGAATCAGCGGCCCTATCATTTTCTTCACGGCTATACGCAGTACCTGGAATCCAAACTGGGGCTGCGGATTCCCGTCACGAAGTTCTCGGGCGATATCCACCTGAGTTCCAAAGAGAAGAATTCTCCCCCGCTGGAGGGTGTCGAGTTACCAGAACGATTCTGGATTGTCATCGCCGGGGGAAAGCGAGACTTCACCGCGAAATGGTGGAATCCGGCAAGTTATCAACAGGTCGTCGACCACTTTCAGGGACAGATTGCGTTTGTCCAGTGTGGGGAGGGAGGGCACTGGCACCCATCACTGACAAGCGTCACCAATCTCGTCGGAAAGACGACGCTTCGGCAGTTCGTACGGCTGATGCATTATGCCGAAGGGGTCATCTGCCCGGTCACGTTTGCCATGCACCTCGCTGCAGCCGTGGAAACCCGCCCCGGTCAACCCCGCCATCGACCTTGTGTTGTCATCGCAGGTGGGCGGGAACCGCCACACTGGGAAGCGTATCCCCATCATCAATTCCTCAGCACCGTTGGAATGCTCTCGTGTTGTGCCGACGGCGGTTGCTGGAAGTCGCGATGCCAACTGGTTGGCGATGGTGATGAAAAAGACCATCGGAATGTCTGCGAACAACCTGTTCAGGTGACGCCACAGCTGAGAATTCCCCGCTGTCAGGAAATGACGACCGCAGGGGATGTGATTCGCTCCGTAGAAAAATATCTGCACGGTGGTTTATTGCGACCTCAGTCAAATGTGATCTCAATGGAAAAAATCGTCATGAACAGTTCCGTTCCTCAGGCTGCCGCTGGACTGCATGTCGAGCGGACTACCAACCGACGCCCGTCTGCCTACATTCCTGCGCGGCAGTTGTCTGCTGCCACGCAGCAACGCCAAAACGTCCTGATTGAGTTTCGGCATGGTTTGGGGGATGCGATTCAATTGACCGCAGTGTTGCGACATCTGCGGCAGGCTCACCCCGAGTGGGAAATTGATGTCGCAGCACAACGCGGAAAACATTCGACCTACAGCGGATTGTGCCGTCACGCACTGGTGTTGTCGGAAGACCAATATCGACGATTTTACTGCGGAAACATTTTCATTGATGACGGTTACTCCTCTTAAGTGAATATTGTGAAATATACATTTAAAGCGTATGGGCCAGCCGATTTTGCAACCGTCGGTTTTGAGCTTATTCCAAAGTCGCCGAATGTGCCACTCGTGATTTTTGCAGCTGCCGTCAAGAACCAGTTTCGCGAAGGTGTTTTCGACGCGGAATTTTCTTGCCCAGTGTTGCAAGGGGTCGAATTGGCTGTGCGCGCGCATGAACAGATGGGTGGACATGCCATAGAGGCATTGCTGTTGACATGCTTTGAAGTTTGGGACGCGGGAACGACAGGGAATGGAATAGTGTGCGCGGCTGCTGGTGCGGCTTGGCTTACGCTTGGCCATTGTTTGAAAGACGTCGAGACGAAGTGCATAAATGGATGCTGGGTACCACGGATCAACGGGAACACCACATGTCGTACATTTCCGGGGCACCGGAAATAAGAAACGCGAAAATCAAAACTGGCGTTTGAGTGTAGCTATTGACCCGGCTCACTAGTGGGCAGGGGGAACGGACGACGCTGACGGATCAGCGAGGCTGTGTGCATACGTATCACTACGACGGACTGGGGCGTCCGATCCATGATTGTGTGACAACCTTGGGGGAGCGGTGTTGACGGGGCGATTCGTCGGTTGTCGACGACATTTGAAGCGAGGGGATTGCCTTTGACGCTGTCGAGTTACGATAATGCCAGTGTCACGTCAGGGACGCTGGTGAACCAGGTTCGGTTCGCGTACAACGCCTTTTCTCAACTGGTCAGTGATTCTCAAAGCCACGGTGGTCCGGTGATTGCCTCCTCCACACCGCAGGTCTCGCTCAGCTATGCCGACGGCAGTGGCAACACGATCCGACCGACAGCGCTGACTTATCCGGACGGCCGCGTGCTGTCGTACGACTATGGAACCGCCGACGGGATTAACGATGCCATCAGCCGCGTCGGCAGCCTGATCGATGACGATCTCGAAGAGAGTCCCCTGGTCGAATATTCGTACCTCGGCCTGACGTCGCCGGTGATCGTCAATTACCCGGAACCGGACGTGAAGTACACGCTGGCGAGTCTGACGGGGACGAATGATCCTGAGACGGGTGACCTGTACAGCGGCGTCGATCGGTTCGGCCGGGTGAAGGATGCCCGCTGGTACAGTTCCGGCAGTACTGCCGATGTGGCCCGGTTGCAGTACGGTTACGACCGGGCCAGCAACCGGACCTGGCGCGCGGATCTGGTGGCTCAATCGCTTGGGAAAGACTTCGACGAGTTGTACGGGTACGACGGCCTGCAGCGTCTGCAGGAGATGCAGCGGGGAGTGCTCGACAGCGGTCACACGTCGATCAGTTCGCAGAACTTCGCACAATGCTGGCGACTGGACAGCACCAGCAACTGGCAGGAGTTCAAGGAAGCGGCGAGCGGGACCACGCTGACACTGGCGCAGGAGCGTCACAGCAACACGGTCAACGAGATCACCTCGATCACTCGTACGGTCGGTTCCTTCTGGGCCACGCCCAACTACGACGCGGCGGGGAACACCACCACGATCCCCAAACCCGACAACCCGGCCGCAGTCTATGGCGGCACCTACGACGCCTGGAACCGGCTGGTGAAGCTGAACATCCCCGGTGCCAGCGAGACCGTGCAGGAACACCAG
>CAIWEX010000979.1 GCA_903911795.1 uncultured Schlesneria sp. | reverse complement strand
CAAGGCCGGCGCCGAGGCCGACTTCGACGCCGTGATGAACGTGCACGTCAAGGGCACCTGGGCGCCGTGCAAGCATGCCGCCGTCCACTGGAGCGAGCGCTTCAAGGAGACGGGCCAGCCCGTCGGCGGTCGCATCATCAACACCACCTCGGGCGCCGGTCTCACCGGCAACTTCGGCCAGACCAACTACGCGTCGGCCAAGGCCGCGATCGCGTCGATGACCATGACTCTGAGCCTCGAGCTCTACCGGATGGGCGTCACCGTGAACTGCGTCGGCCCCGCAGCGGCCACCCGCATCACCGGCACCATGCCCGGCGCCCCCACCGTGATCGAGGCCGATGACGTGCCCGATGACGAGTGGAACCGTATGGATCCCGCCGTCAGCTCGCCGCTCGTCGCATGGCTCGCCTCGGCCGAGGCCGGCCACGTCACGGGACAGGTCATCCGCGCCGTCGCCGAGAACATCATCCTGATGAAGCCGTGGTCCGACGGACCGACCATCAACAACGGTTCGAAGCGCTGGGACGCCACCAAGCTCGGCATGCAACTTGGCAAACGCCTCATCTGATGGAGCGAACACAGTGAACGGCCCTTTCCCCTGCAACGTTTCCACCAGCCCAGCCGCATTCAGGGCTGCCGCCAGCGTCTTGAACGAACCCGCCTGCACGGCGGTCGTTACAATGTCTTTCGCAGAAGCATCTTGTGCCAGAGCGAGCCCTTGCCCTGTGACTGTCAGGGCCATCGCCGCAAATCCAACCACCATTTTCCGAATCATGTCATTCTCCGAGTTTTTACCCACGACTTACTGAACGACGAGCAACTTCCAAAAATCGTTCAAATCGTTCACTGGTGTCATGACCGCGGAGTTTTCGAAGAGTTAACTCCTTTTTCTCAGAATTCTGAAAGTCTTTCGCCTAGCCGCGTTTTTGGGAACGGGAAAACGAAAGGGCCATGTCCCTGGCTGGGCCAACGGGGGGTGGCCGGGGGCCAGGGGTGGCGGGGGCGCATCGGCTTTGCGAAAGCCCCCGAGTGTCGCCCTTTTGCAAAAATTGACTGACGGCATTGGTTGGCCAGGGCTGGACCAACGGGAAGCCCCGGTTGAATGTTGTTCGCGATTGATCGCAATGGAGCCGGGCGATGACCGAGGCTTCGCAAGAATCCGGGGCTTCCGTCGCAATTCCTCAGCCCAGCCCGCTTCGGGGAAGCCTCCGTTCAAACGCGTTCCATTTCGGGGGCTTCTGCAAAGCCAGTGCGCTCCCCGCCACCCAACCGAGAGAAAAAAATCTGGGTAACCATCCCGCTCACGGACCCCACTTTCCACCACGAAAACCAGCAGCGTTCAATGAACCACCCCCGCTTCAAATTGTCGCTTGCCGGTGAACGGTTAATCAACGGGAACTTAAGACGCTATCGTCAAATTCCCGTTGCCCCATTCGCCGCTGGTTCACTATAAGTCGCTCCTGGCCAGCAAAATTTAATTCCGTGATTTTTGACTCTTGGCTCATGATCCATGAGTCAAGCGAGATTCCTACCGTGATCGCACACGGATCTACACCGCGAATGATCTTCCTTTGGGTGTTGACAACCATTCTTTGCGGTTGCGCTTCGGACGGAACGGTCGCTTCATCAAAGTGGGCGATGGACGATCCCAAGTATGCTAGCCAGTATGGAAACCACACCAACCCGCACCGGATCCGCAAGTTGACCCGGACGATCGAACAGATGACGGACGCACGGTTTCAAAACGGGAAAGGCGGCTTATATGTATCCGCGGGAATCTCCCCGGCCGTGAAAGATCCGTTGGCTGCGGGGGGCGAAATCGGGATCTTTGGCCTGCCAACGTCGTGGTCCACTGTTCGGATCGGCGCTGTCGGCCTGCTCGCTTCCGGATTGCCCAATTATCTGACCGGCGGAGTCATCGGCGGACGTATCTACCTGCCGACAAGGCTGTCACCCTATCTCGGCATTTCCGGCATGGGAGGAGTCACAGCCGATACGAATACGACCGTGCCCAGCAGCTACGTGGACAGCAATGGAAATTGGGTTTACGCGGGTGAACGTGTTCCGGAGAAACCGAGCGGAATGGGGGCAATTATTCCCGAAGCCGGATTGTCATTCTGGCTCAACACTCAGTTGCGACTGAATATGGGAGCCAGTTACTACGTCAACACGCTGGGGCGACACCACGATTTCGCGTTATACGGAATATCAATGGACTTCGTTGCCAAGACCTCAAGCGCCGATGATCATGAGCCGCCTCAAACGGCGTCATCGGAACTCGAAAGTATCATTCAAGAGCAAGAGTACTTCCTCAAATCCGTGGAATCGCTTCCCGCCGCTCCAATGCCGGCGGATCCACCCGAAACTGCGGTCGAAATTCCCAACTCTGACAATCCCGATCCTGTCGTTGACCACCCCCTGCCTGTGCCATCACCCGTCGTCAACGAGCGATTGCCTGACTGAAATCGCAACCGGATGACGAGCCATTGAACTACTCGACAAGCGTACGGTCGAATACCTGTTAGGTAATTGAAGTGGAACGCAGGTCGTTCGCAGGACATCAGAAACTCATTTTGTGAAAGGATTCTCATGGTTTCGAAACATTGCGTCGCTTTCGTCATTTGCTTCTCATTGACGTCGGCGGTGTTCTGTGCCGACCCGGATCCGCATGTCGCCAGGGCGATTGGGAACCGTTTCCATGAATTCAAATGGGAAGGCAATTCTGAACCGATGTTCGCTGTCGTGCGAAACGGTCAGTTCGAACGGGTAGATAAAAATGATTTGCGGAGTATTGACACAAAGTCAGGAACTCTACTGATGGTGGCGGAATCTTTCGAACGGAGTGGTCACAATTTTGTCGCCACGAAGTGCTACTTTCTGACGATTTCTCAGCAAGTGCAAGTCCGCGGCACGGCAAGTGTATTCGAATTTGACGGCAACTCTCAAATTGCAATATTAACCGACGCGCACATTCGTACGACAATTGCTGTAGCCGGACCTGACCTTACAGATTTCTCGTGCGTGTCGGCAAAAAAAGCGAGCCTTGATCTGAAGAAGTTTCGAGTGGTGTTGGAAGAAGCAGTTGCGACAATTGATTTTTCTCCACGCGAATAGCCTATAGATATATTCTGGGATGACACCCGACCGATGCGATGCACGCCGAGTGGCGGTGGTTCGTTTTCACACTTTACAGTGTCACTCGCCGCAACCGGGTGACGCTGTCGTTAGGCTGATTCGTATGCCACTCAATTACAAAGATTTTTTCCCGGTCGTTCTGAAGAGCGGGTTCTTTTCCACAGAGTACGAGGCGCTACCGGCGACTGTTGCGCGTGCCAGGCAGTGGTTGGGAGAGGCCGGAGTTCAGGTCATCAACGTGGAAACTGTTGTCCTCCCAAATATCAATAGCGTAGAGGATGCTTCACAGGTTGGCATCCGGACTAGCGGTGACATGAGCAGTCATTGGTATCAGATCGTTCGTGTTTGGTACGAGAGTCCAAATCCATCGGCGTAACTATGCGCTGCAGCGACCCGTGCCATCGCGCTGTGGTCGCAACCCAACGCCCTCGTGAGCCGGGTCGCTGATCATGGGGCGTCCGGCCGCAGGAGACGCGGAAGGCGGCTTGGTGCTGACGCATGTTACCTCATGTGTTTTCTTTTGTTTCGCCTGCTGAACTTGCGGTGGAGTTCGTCGAGCAGCGTAAAATGTCTGACAGAATGCCGTGCGGGTTTGCACATCCGCGTCGGAAACGTGACGGTGAGATTCAAATATGATGGCACTATCAATCCTTTTGCGAGTTGTTCTGGGGGGAGTTATCGGATTCACCCCGGGGTTGGCATTCATTCTTGCTGGCAGGACGAATCAGGGAATCGGCATTGGCATGATCTTTGCGATGTGTGGGGCCTACGCCGCACTGGCACCGGTTCTGTATGGCATCAGTACTATTGAAACGTTGCAACTTGGCTTCTTAATTTCACTGCGAGTTCTGATCGGGCATAACGTGCCCGGTGGCGAAAACCTGGTCCCTGTCGACAGCCCGGCGATCGAAGCCTCTGGTCGCATCGGGGATCAAGAATTGCTCGGAAAGCGGATGATGCTGGGCGGTACGATTGGCTTGGTGCCTGCAATAATCGTTAGTATTTTTGTCGCGATCTACTTGCCACCGGGGGATGATTTTGAAAAGTACCCACCAATCGTGAGTTTCGTCGTCGGGCTGCTCCTCGCCTGCTTTCTCTTGGGGATCGTGGGAATATCAACAGGTGCAGCGATCGCGGCTTTGACAGTGCCCGGCGTTCATCGTCGAAACATCTGCCTGGGAACAATGGGGGGTGTGATCATCGGTGCTGGACTTGCCACGGCGGTTGGTCCCGATTCTCGATCCGAAATTATCCGGTTGTACTCTTGGTTCTGTGGATTCGTTGGATGGCTTGGAATGGGCTGTGGGATGATGTCCGGTGACAACTTCCTTCTTGCGTCTCAGGGCAAAGAACAACGGGAATAGGAAAACATGTCGGGAACCGTTTCCGTGATTTCGCTTACCGTTGAGGCCGAAAAGGGCGGTCAACTTAACCCGCAGTCGCTGACGTTTCAAAGTGTTGGCGCGTTGATTGGATGTCCGTCGTTCATCGCGGGCAAGTTACCTTGAACGTTCGGCGAGAAAAAGAAAGACACGCATGCGCTACATCGTCGTGGACCTAGAGGCGACTTGCTGGGAGAACATTCACGACTATGACCGAATGGAGACCATCGAGATTGGGGCGGTCGAATTGCCATCCGCCAATGGCACGCCATCTCGTGAATTTAATCGGTTCATCCGTCCGACGGAGGAACCGAATTTGAGCGACTTCTGCAAGCGACTGACGACAATTCGCCAGAGAGACGTAGACAAAGCTGACCTTTTCCCTTCCGTGTTCGCAGAATTTGTCGCGTGGATTGGAGAGGAGCAATTCTTTCTCTGCTCATGGGGCGCGTACGACTTAACTCAATTCCGCACGGATTGTGGACGGCATGGTGTTGATTTCCCGCTTTCATTTGAACGGCACATTAACCTCAAGAAGCAGTTTGCTCGAATCTCAAGCAAGAGGGAGTGCGGGATGGAACAAGCGTTGGCCCAAGTGGGGCTCCCATTGTTGGGAACCCATCACCGTGGAATTGATGACGCACGAAACATCGCGCGGCTTGGCACATTGGTATTGCCGATCCTCGAATCGTCAGGAGATATTTCCCCGTCGAAGTAACTCGCTCGCGTCCAAGCCGAACGAGGCGGTCCACTCGACCCGCAGTCGCTGGCGGTTCAAAGTGTTGGAGTGTTGATTGGAAGCTCGTCGTTCATCGGCGGCAAGTTACCTTGGTCATTCTGGGATAAAGCAATCGACATGGATTGGGAAAAAGTAGTCAGCACGATCCAACGTTACAGGCCCGCAGTAAGAGTGAAATGGATCGGCGATCCTGACGTTCCGGACTGGGCTCCATGGGTCCTCATTCCAATCGATGGTTACATCGAAACGGGAAGAATGGGACCAGTTCCGTTCAGGGACGTCGAATGGATTGAAATAGATGCAAGCAAGACTGCCAAGAATGGATTTTTCGTTCCACGTATTGAGGTGCAAATCACTGTCGACCAAATCGAAAATGAGTGCGATTCATTTGTCTTTGAAGGACCGATCGCCCGAATTGTTATTCAGCCGCAAGTTTGACTTCCAACTTTGCATGGCAGACAATGCCAGGCCAACGCCATGCACACGGAGTACTCGAAAACACGGTTTGGCAATGGTTGCCTTACTCCTCGTGCCCAGTGATGGGGGGCGTCATGTTCAAGCCTCAGCGAGGCCAAAGTGTCTGCCCAAGCATCTACAGTTCATGTCAAATCAGTTGTTGAAGATTTACGCGTCTAACCAATCGCTACAGCCACTGTCGATGGGGCTGGCATGACCGCCTTCGCGGGCTACGACACTGGTCCGGCGTGGCAGAGCCTTGCTCGTCAGGGAGCGAAGGGGATAGTCGTGTCACTTGAGCAACACGTTCACAATACCATTCCTCGTTGTCTCGCGCTCGTTGTTGTGGCGCCCACTGCATTGATTGAGAATCGCGATTGTATAGCGACAGCATTCACGCTGTCGCAGAAGGCTGACACCGCTTCAAACGCACAAGTCCTCGGCTATCCGCTATCTGACTACAACGATGCATGCCAGGGTGATCCCGATTTCATCAGCCCGATTACGCTGCGTTGGCCTGACTCAACTGAGTCCCTAATCTTTGACAGCGAGATTCATGGTTACCATGGGGAAATGGAGTCATCTGCCAAATTCCACGGCAGCGGCGTTCCTAAGGCGTTTGCATGCATTGAATGTGGGCACGACAAGTTTGCAGTCACCGTCCAATTCGACTACTGGGACGCGTGCGAAGATCTTCTTGAAGATGAACCAGACATTCCTGTTGAAAACTACTTCTGTAACATCATCGTCGCTGGAAAATGCGCAAATTGTCACGAGACCAATCAAATGGTTAACATGGACCTGTAACTCTAGAGCGCATTGCATTTTACCGTATCGCGAAGTTGGAGAAGACAGTAAATTCAGGGGATCCTGGAGGGAACCATAAGAGTCTATTCGAAGGAGTTTCGCCGCGAGGTGCTGGCGGCGTGTAGCGGCTGGCAAGGGATCCGAAAAGCGGCCACATCACCAACAGTTCCAAGAAACGGTATGCCGAAACCACGTTAGATCCCGGAGCCGCGACCGTCAGGGAGCGGTCTTCCTCTTCCATCGCAATAGCCAACCCAACCGCTCCCTCACGGTTGCGGCTCGATGCGTT
>CAIWEX010000978.1 GCA_903911795.1 uncultured Schlesneria sp. | reverse complement strand
TTGAGCGTGGGGTAGACGGCGCTCTGGCTGGCGTCCAGCGTGGCACGGGCGGCGGTGAGTTGGGCCATTGAGACCTTCAGCGTTTCGTTGCCAATGACGACGCGGCGCTCCAGCTCATCGAGCACCTGGTCCTGGAACAGTGTCCAATTCGGGGGCGATCGGTTTCGACTGGATTACCATAGGATTGGGTGGCGTGTCGTGGTTGATCAGTTGGCCACGTAAAAAGCTGATCACACAACAACTGCCAATCGGCCGTTGACCTTGGCTGCCTAGTTTACGCTAGGTGACCGCGACTGAGGAATCCTTGCCGTTGGAGTCTGACTGTCGCCTGTAAATACCGGCTGGCCGTGCATCAACGTGACCTACGTGCATGGCGAGACTCGTGGGACACTGGTCGCCAGCAGGCTTCGTTCGTTGAGCCTGCAGCGACGAGATTAATCAGCGAACTACACACGTAGAGGCCTTCTCTGAGGGATACAGGACGGGGGTTCGATTCCCCCCGCCTCCATTTTTTGGCCGCCGCGGCCAAAAAATAGAGAGTAGACGGGAGAGAGTAGAAAGTAGACAGAGAAGACCATCAACCCGTCTACTCGGTCTACTTTCTACTCACTACTCTCTTCTTCGATTTGAAGATCACGCAAATGGCGTTCGCCTTCGAAAAGTTGCTCGTCTACCAGAAGTCAGTCGACTTCGCCGATCAAATCTGCTCAAGAACGGAAAACTTCCCGCGAGGATATGGGTTCCTCGTTGATCAGGTAAACCGCGCAGCATTGTCAATCGCCGCCAACATCGCCGAAGGCAACGGCCGCTTTACAAAGCCAGACCGCCGCAACTTCTTCGGCATCGCGCGAGGCTCCGTGCAGGAATGCGTACCGCTCCTCGAACTGGCTCTTCGTCGTAGCCTTTTGGCTCCGAGCGATCACGAAGTACTGAAAGCACAGTTGGAAGAGATCGCCCGAATGCTCAGCGGACTGATCAAAGGCCTCGACGACCGCGACATATGACGGCTCACGTGCAACGCACTGCAATGCGCACCGTCACGCATGATGATTTGTACCTGTCTCATTTCGGTCGTTCGCTCAGTGACGAATTGCTTGCAATCAAATGGATTGGGAACGCAGGATCAACCGACAGTGATGCAGCGGTGTCCTGCTGAGGCTTTACGCGAAGCATGAGGCGCACGTCAAGGCTATCGCCCGTGGCACCCCAAACAAGGGACTCTTGACGTAGATTCGTTCCCGTGGATTCCCCTCATCGACGGTGTCACCAATGGTACCCCGCCGTCGGCTTCATTCGGCTGATTCCTTTCGGCCGTAGAGCCTCTGCCATTCCGGGAATGCTGCCGCCCACATTTCAGCGTCCTCCTTCGTTCGAATCCAGCAACGACGATCCGTCTTGATCAATTCAATCACATGGGGGTGGTACACCATCCTGACTCGAAAGTTTTCGACATGTTGCACATCGACAACACAAGTGATCAGTCTTCGACTCTTACGATGCAGTCCGATTGCAATGACCCCATCACAGGTGCCTGCAAAACATCCAGCGATATAGACCTTCGTCCCGCCCCGAAACTGCCGTGTACCAGATTTTGACTCGACACCACCGGGGCCATACGGATGGTCCCGCTTGATGTTGGCAACAATGCACCAGAGTCCTTCAACATTTGTATTGTGCTCCTTGACATTCATTGATCACCCGCAAGACAGTCCGACATGTCACTCGTCGCTCAATCCTTCCTGTCGTGTTCAACAGTTGGCAATGTCACCAACTCCGTTGTCGGGCAGTCCCATCAACTGTCGCCAACGGGCCTCGATGAGTGCAGAATACTCGGGGCCTCTTAATCCGTAATTGCCAAGCGAAAATCCATCGTTGACTTCGACGAGCAGAGTTCGTCCCGAACTTGTGATTCCCCAATCCATTCCGAAGCTAATCGGACGGTCTTCGAAAGCCTGTACCGCAGTCCTGACAATATTTGTGTCGGGAAAGACCAATGGATCGCCGCGGTAATGGCCAATGTTCAGAATCTTGTCCCGCAGGACAAAAGCACGCCATTCGGACACGAAATCCACAAATTCTTGAACGAGCACCAGCACGTCGGAAGCAATTGAGGCCGTTGGGATGAGATCTCGAAATGCTCGCACAACCGTCCCTTTGAAAAGCTTCTGCTCATTGAGCGGCTTGATGTGGATCGGCTGAAACTCCGGGGAATCGACGGTCGCTCGGATCTTTCCCATCGTACTTTGCCAAAATCGTCTCCCAATCCATTCAGACAGTGACGGTGGTAGGTCAATGTTTGGTGGCAGTGGACGGCCCGCTCGCTGAAGCAATTGTCGAATGGTGCCGACACCGCCTCGAACGACCATTTCATCAGGATGGTGAAGCAAGTCGTCATCCAGTGCCCCCTTTGCAATGTCAGCGTATTCAAAACGAATGACTTCGTAGCCTCGCCGGTCAAACCAATGAGCAGCCTCCACCATCGGCAAGTAAATGAAATCACTGTCTCGAACTTGTTGAACGTAGGCTCGCACGATTACCTCATTCCCAACCAACAACTTTTCTAGATTCGACTCCAAATCATGTTTGACAGATCCAGACGGAACCGATCCGCATTCTCAATATGCTGCTCTTCGCCATCGACCACCTGGCAGATTGTTCCGCTTGAAACGACGATCCCGGTTGAACCATCGAAGGATGCCTTGTGCTTAAAAATCCAACCCGGATTGTCGCCGCCGGTTTCTACTCGCTTGATACTCCAAGTGCGGCAGTTCAAGCGATAGACCGGTGTGGTTCCGAACTCCCTCGTGCCATGATATCCCAGCCTCCCAATGATGTAGATGTCTCCATTAACCACCGTGGCCGAGTGAAAATCCGTGGGTGGGAACACGTCTTCCGGGTAGCCCATGATCTCGAATTCTCCTGAGCGTTCGTGAATGACGACATCGTTGTAAATGCAGAAGTCG
>CAIWEX010000977.1 GCA_903911795.1 uncultured Schlesneria sp. | reverse complement strand
GATCGAGAAAACTCCAGAAAACAAGGCTCTGACTGGCACTGAGACATCACACTTGCTGGTGGATCCTGAAAATCCAGTGGCAAAAGAGGTCGAAGCGTCTGGCATCTCGTTCTGTCGGCAATTTCCCAATCGGTTTTATTACGTTGATGGAGATCGTGGGCTTTCGGCGGGTTTCCACCTGATCGAAGGGTTCTTTCGTGACGATCAGCCACTCTGCAAGCATGTCCTGAACGACGATGAGAACCGGAAACTCACCCGCCTCTGGACAGAACTCGAATTCAGTACGGGAATCACCGAGAAGATGCTGCGCGGGTTCGTCTTCTTCGAACGGTCCGAGCGAAACTTCCTCAAACATGCCGACTTCGATCCTTTCAAGGAGGAAGATCCAATGCTGGTTGAACCTGAAACGCTTCATCGATTCGAACGCGTGTATCTCGATCGATCAGGCGTCAAGGCCCCGATTGAAGAACTGAAGGGACATCCAATTCACCTGTTCTTTGAACAGATCCGCACTTCGCTGGCAATGCAGCGGACGCAATTGAAGCAGGCTGAACCGCTGTACCTGAAGAACCTGGAATCATTTGCTCGCGCCGCCTATCGACGTCCCCTCACACTCAAGGAACTTGAAGACCTGAGGTCATTCTTTCATGAGGTCACTCAGCAGGAAGAGCATGGACTCGAACAGGCCGTGCGTGCTTCGATCATTCGAATCCTGATGTCACCGTACTTTGGCTGTCGAATTGATCCCGCCCCAGCAGGTGAGACCGTGAAACCTCTCAGCGATCTGGCGCTCGCGTCTCGCCTGAGTTATTTCCTCTGGTCTTCGCAGCCCGATGCCGAACTGCTGGCTCTGGCCGAAGCGGGAAAGCTGCTCGATGAAGCCGTGCTGATCGCTCAAACACGCCGGATGCTTAAGGACGAACGAGTGACGGGCTTCGCAGCGGAATTCTTCGGGCAGTGGCTTGGCTACCGTGACTTTGCTCAACAGGAATCCGTCGATCGGAATATCTTCAAGGATTTCGATGATCCTCTCAAGCTAGCCATGATTGAAGAGCCCACCCGGCTGGCGACTCATTTGATCCACAACAATCTTCCGATTACCCAACTGATTGATTCCGATCAGACATTCGTTGATCAGCGATTGGCTCGCCACTACGGCCTTCCATTCAACGGGAAGCCGGGGGAATGGATTCCCGTCACGGGACTGCAAAACCAAGGCCGAGGCGGCATCATGGGAATGGCGGTTTTTCTGACCAAAAACTCGCAACCGCAACGGACCAGCCCTGTGAAGCGAGGCTTCTGGGTGGTACACAAAGTTCTCGGAGAACATATTCCAGCGCCTCCCGCAGATGTGGTCGCACTCCCCGCAAAGGAAACGGATACCAACGGCAAGACAATCCGGGAATTGCTGGCACTGCATGTTGAAGCGGACAAATGTGCGCGGTGCCATGTCCGGTTTGATGCCGTCGGTCTGTCGATGGAAGGATTCGATCCGATCGGGCGACGCCGCTCAAAAGATCTGGCCGATCGACCCGTTGATAATGTCGTGAAACTCGCGGACGGGACTGAGGCTCACGGGATCCCCGAGTTCGCTCGTCACCTGATAAAAGAACGTCGCGATGACTTCCTGCGGACAATTTGTCGCAAGCTGCTGGGATATGCTCTTGGTCGATCCCTGCAGTTGTCCGATGATGTACTTCTGGAAGAGATGCGAGTCGCTCTCGACACGAACGGCGACCGTTTCGTACCCTTGGTCGAGACCATTGTTCGAAGTCCCCAGTTCCGCAATCAGCGCTGCCGCGATTTTTCCTCTGCTCGTTTTCGAACCCAGAATCAGAGAGCCGAACGATAATGAAAGCAAAAATCTCTCGTCGAGCCGTCCTGAAGGGCCTTGGTGTTTCGGTCGCATTGCCGTGGCTCGAATCCGTGCGTGTCTGGGGAAACGAAACGGTGAACCCGGTTTCCGCTCCAAAGCGGTTTGCCTGCTTCTTTCAGGGCGACGGCATCTCGCCGCCAGACTGGTGGGCAAAGGGGCAAGGCGACGCGATGGAGCTGGGGCCCAGCCTGGAATCGCTGACTCCGCATAAGACCAAGCTCAACGTCATCAACGGATTGTTCAACCGGAATGCCGGCGGTGGACACGCTCGTTGTACAGGTAACATCCTGTCCGGAGTGGCATTACAACGCGGACGAATCATCCGTGGGGCAGCCAGCATGGACCAGTTGCTGGCTCGGAAATTCGAGCAGGAGTCGGCTGTCCCCAGCCTCGTTCTTGGCTGTGAACATCCCGTCAGCGGGTTTCACGAGAGTCAGTATTCGATGGTTTATGCTTCGCACATCTCGTGGCAGAACCCTGATTCACCGGTTCCGATTGAACTCTATCCGTCACTCGCCTTCGACGGCTTGTTTGGCAAGAAGAGCGGCAAATTGCAGGGGAGTATCCTCGATCACGTTCTGGAGCAAGCGAATGACCTGCGACGTTCGGCCAGTGGTTCAGATCAGGTGAAGATCGACGAGTACCTTGCATCCGTCCGCGAGACCGAACAACGGGTCAAAAAGCTGCGAACAGAACCCTCCGATGCGGCCCAGACTCAGCAACGTGCGGCGCAGCGGCCTGCCGACGGTTTACCTTCAAATCTGAGCGAATATGCCAAAGCGATGTGTGACGTGATTGCCCTCGCCTTTCAGACAGACCGGACACGCGTGGCCACGCTGCTGCTATCTCGCGATCTGTCGGGCCAGACGTATCCGTTTCTGGATATCAAGGACGATCACCACAGCTATTCGCATTCGAATACCGGGCCGGAATACAAGAAGATCGTCAAGTTCCATGTTGAGCAGTACGCGTATCTGGTCGGACGACTGGCGGCGATGCAGGAAGGGGATCGAACCGTTCTGGACAATTCCTGCCTGCTGTTCATATCTGAGCACTGGGATGCGCACAACTCGAATCAGGTTCCAACGATCCTGGCGGGGGGACTGGGAGGAACGCTGCAAACAGGACGAACAATGGACTTCATGCCGGCCGGTAACGACCGCCGTAAGCTCTGCAGTTTGTACCTGGCGCTGCTGGATCGAATGGGGATCGAACTGCGAGAATTCGGCGACGCGACGGAACGACTCGCAGGAATTTGACATCGCTGCGGCGATGCCGAATTCCCTGAATTGGCTGCCACACGTCAATCGATCGAAGTCCACTGGGGCTCCCATTTCTTGATGGGTCGGCCAATGAATCACTGATAACAGGGAGACTTCGATGACAGAGAATCTGTACGCTAGCCCCAGTCCTGAGAACGATCCCGCTCCTTTGAAGGCAGGATCGAAATTCAGGCTCTTGCATCTGCTGTGGATCGTTCCCATCGGATGTCTGGTGATTGCATTGCTGCTACCTGCCCAGCGTCGCTCAACAGAAGGTGCGAGGCGAAGTCAGTGTAAGAACAATCTCAAGCAGATCGGGCTGGCGCTATACAATTACCATGACACGTACGGAGCATTTCCTCCGGCTTACACCGTCGATGCCGATGGGAAACGGCTACACAGTTGGAGGACGTTGATACTTCCGTACCTTGATCAAGCACCACTGTACAATAAGATTGATTTCTCAAAACCATGGGACGATCCGTTAAATGCGGAAGCGGCCAAGACGCAGTTGCACGTATATCACTGTCCTTCAGTCCCTGGTCCGTCCACCAATAATACTTCCTATGTGGTTGTCGTCGGAGCGGATACCTGTTTTCCCGGTACTGCTTCCAGGTCAATCTCAGAGATCACGGACGGGGCGACCAATACAATCATGGTCGTCGAAGTGGACTCGGAGAACTCCGTTCCCTGGATGTCACCGATGGATGTGGAAGAGCAATTCTTTCTGAGTTTGGGGCCGAAGAGCAAAGTTTCACATACCGGTGGTCTGCATGTGCTGATGGCGGATGGCGCGGCCCGGTTTGTGAGTTACAACCTCGATCAGAAGGTTCGTCACGCTCTGATGACAATCAATGGGGCGGATACAATCGGAGAATTCTAAATGACCGTGCACGATTATGGTTGTTACGGTGTTGCCGCTGCTTCGGAGTCCTCAGAGAAGCAGTGTCTTCGCGG
>CAIWEX010000976.1 GCA_903911795.1 uncultured Schlesneria sp. | reverse complement strand
CATGATGTATGTGACGACCGGTGACGGAACCTCCGACAGTGACACCAACCTGCGCGGCCAGGACTTGTCAAATCTCACCGCCAAAGTTTTGAGGATTGATGTCGATCATCCGGCGGCTGATAAACCGTACTCCGTTCCGCCCGACAATCCATTTGCAGGTAAGGCGGGAATTGTCCCGGAAACCTGGGCTTATGGATTGCGAAACCCGTGGCGAATGACAACCGATCGCAAGACAGGCCATATCTGGGTTGGTAACAACGGCCAGGATTTGTGGGAACAAGTTTATTTCGTGCGCAAGGGAGACAACTACGGATGGAGCGTCTACGAAGGGAGCCACCCGTTTTATCTGACCCGCCAGATGGGGCCAACACCGTACGTTAAACCAACGCTGGAGCACCACCATTCGGAATCGCGATCACTGACTGGCGGGATCGTCTGCTACGGTCGCGAACTGCCTGATCTGGTCGGCTGCTACATTTACGGAGATCATTCGACGGGCAAGATCTGGGGGGCTCGTCACGACGGACAGAAAGTGACCTGGCATCAGGAACTAGTGGACACCCCATTCCACATCACCGGATTCGGTACAGATTCCCACGGGGAATTACTGATCTGCGATCACGCTGGCGGAGGCGACGGCGGTTTTCACCGATTGATTCCCGCGGTTGCCGCTCAAGTACCATCGACGTTCCCGAGTCGCCTCAGCGACAGTGGTCTGTTCGAATCTGTGAAGGGGCACATCACAAAGCCGTCACTGATTCCCTATTCGGTGAACACACCGCTCTGGTCTGACGGAGCCATCAAATCTCGCTACATCGCCCTGCCGGGAGACAATCCGAAGATTGATTTCTCCGAAACCAAAGCCTGGGGCTTTCCCAATGAAACCGTTCTGGTCAAGTCGTTCGGGATTGAATTGATCGAAGGAGAAGCATCGTCACAGCGTTGGATTGAGACCCGACTTCTGACGCGTCAGCAGAACGAATGGGTCGGATATTCGTACATTTGGAACGATGAGCAGACTGATGCTGAATTGGTTGCGAAGGAAGGTGCTGATCGCGAGTATTCGATCAAAACTCCCGCTGGTGTTCGAAAACTGCCGTGGCATTATCCAAGCCGGACAGAGTGTATGGTCTGTCATAGCAGGGCTGCGGCATTCGTCCTGGGACTCAATACGCCGCAGATGAATCGATCTCATGACTACGGTGGCCACGTCGAAAATCAACTGACGGTCCTCGAACGATTGAACCTGTTCCGCGATCAGGATTGGTTGAGTGAAACACGCAACCGCCTGCGCGAAACACTGAAGAAGAAGGAACCGGATGATAAAGCGATTGCCGATCAGATCGCGTTGCTGACGGCCACACGCGATCAGCGAAGTCCCGTCCGATCAAACTTGCTGTCGTTTACCAATGACAACTACGAACGACTGGCCGACCCCTACAACGCGCATGAACCGATCGAAGCACGCGCGAGGGCCTACCTGCACAGTAACTGTGCGATGTGTCATGTCGAGGCTGGCGGGGGAAACGCTCAAATGCAACTCGACTTCGTCAGTAGTTTGGAAAAAATGAAGGTCATTGGTCAGGTACCGCATCATGACAAGTTTGGACTACCTGACGCACGCTTGATCGCTCCCGGACATCCTGAACGATCTGTTCTGTTGCATCGCATGTCGATCCGTGGACGAGGTCAGATGCCACAACTCGCCACGACCGTAGTCGACAAACCTGCCATCGAGATGTTGACCGAGTGGATTCGGCAGCTTCCTGCACAGTAGGCCCTCGGCTTCGCCTGAACCCGCGCCAACTCTAATCCCTGTGTTTGACCATCATCATGCGGCGCATGATGGATGCTTTGGAATACTCTAATATGCAACCTCTTGCAAGAAGCCTGGTACATCAACTGGTTCTAGCGATTGTCTTCGCGTGGGCGTTCGATCCGTGCAGAGCGGCAGATCTGCCGCGACTGGAACCAGAGGCTGCGAAACTGAGTTCTGAAAAACTGGCTGCCATCGATGGATTGATCGCGACTGCCATCTCCGAGAAAAAGATGCCAGGATGTGTGGTGTTGATCGGACGTTCGGCAGGAGTTGTCTCGTTAAAGGCGTATGGGAACAAGCGAGTCGAACCTGAGACGGAAGCGATGACGGATGACACCGTTTTCGATCTCGCCTCGCTGACAAAACCGCTCGCGACTGCCACATCCATCATGAAACTCGTCGAAGGGAAAAAGCTTTCGCTCGATGACACAGTTGCGAAACATTTGCCGGACTTTGCTGTGGAAAACAAGGATAAGATCACGATCCTTGATTTACTCGTTCATCGCAGCGGATTGATCCCGGACAATGCCATCAAGGATTATCTGGAGGGGCCTGTTAAAGCCAAAGAGCGATTGCTGGCGCTGAAGCCCATCGCCCCGTTAGGGACGAAATTTATGTATTCCGACGTCAATTTCATGATCCTCGGTGAAATCGTTCAGCGAGTCTCAGGCGAACCCGTCAATCAGTTCGCCCGGAACAACATCTTTATACCGCTCGATATGTCCGAAACGATGTACCTGCCGACCGAGGAACTTCGGCGACGATCCGCTCCAACTGAAAAACGGGATGGTCATTGGATGCAGGGCGAGGTCCATGATCCTCGGGCGTTTCGGCTGGACGGAGTCGCGGGACATGCAGGGTTGTTTGGATCTGCCCGCGATCTGGCAAGATACGCGACCGATGCTCTGGCGGGCATCAACGATGACCGCAGCCGGATTCTCAAGCGGCAGACATGGCACATCATGACAACCCCCATCACGATTGAAGGGGCGGATCAGAAAGGACAACCGATTCGAGACTTTCGTGGGGCAGGATGGGATATGCGATCACGGTATTCTTCGAATCGAGGAACCCGGTTCTCTGAAGCGGCATTCGGGCACGGGGGCTTCACAGGAACCGCACTCTGGATCGATCCCGGAACCGATCTGTACGTAATCTTTCTCAGCAATCGAGTTCATCCCGCTGGAAAAGGGGCCGTGAATCCGCTCGCCGGGCAAATCTGCGAGATCGTCGTTGATGCCCGAATCGATTGAGGCTTACTTGCCCCAGCGCTGGATCAGCTCATTCTGTACGCCGAGCTGGTCACAGATCCGGGCCACGATGAAATCAATGAGATCGTGAATCGACCGGGGTG
>CAIWEX010000975.1 GCA_903911795.1 uncultured Schlesneria sp. | reverse complement strand
TGTGCACGAGTGCATTCGAACTTTGACCGAATCTCGGCTCGCATGGCGCGAGTCGCCATTTTCGCAGTTCAAAAGTCCATGATTACCAAAGAGTTATGCACTCCAAAGATGTTGATAGCAGTAGTCAGGAGACCCGCGCCGAACACAGGCCAGAAGACCCGCGCCGAACTCGCGTTGTTTGTTCCGGTGGGGGCAGAACGACGGCAACGCAATCTCGATTTTGTCACACGAATCGCGTAGGCTGATGTCGATCTGACTGACGGATCCGTACGGTGTCGACTTGGGAAGGTGAATGCTGCCATGACGTTCAGTACATCGCGACGCGAATTTCTGCGGGATCTGGGGCTGAGCGCGGCTGCATTCCCGTTCGTTCTGAATCTTCCCAGCCTCGGCTTTGCCAATCAACAGACGCGCAAACAGCGTCTTGTGATCATGTTCAGCCCGAACGGTGTCGTCCCCAAAAACTTCTGGCCGGACGAAGAGGGGGCTCAGTTCACCCTGAAGGAAAGTCTGACTCCGCTCGAACCCTACCGCGACCGAACGCTCATCCTGAAAGGGGTCTGTGATAAAGTTCGCGGTGATGGTGACAACCATATGCGCGGAATCGGGTGTTTGCTGACGGGGATTGAATTGTTTCCCGGCAACATCCAGGGTGGCTCGGATACTCCCGCAGGCTGGTCCAGCGGGCTGTCAATTGATCAGGAGATCAAGTCTTATCTTCAGGGCCGCCCCGAAACTCGCACGCGTTTTGGTTCACTGGAATTCGGCGTGATGGTGCCCGACCGCGCTGATACGTGGAGTCGCATGGTCTATTCCGGTGCCAACAAGCCCATCGCTCCGATCGATGACCCGTACCAGATGTTCCATAAGCTCTATGGCCGGATGAAAGACCAGGAAAGCTTGAAGAGTGTCCTGGATGAATTGCAGGAAGACCTTCGTGCGGTCTCCGGGCGATTGAGTTCCGATGACCGCAAGTTGCTGGAAGAACATGCGACGTTTGTCCGCGAAATGGAGCGTGAACTGCAATCTTCAGGTGACCTGACGCTGAAACACCCGGTTCCTGAGCTTGAACCGAATGTCAAAGAAGAAAACGACAACATGCCGAAGATCAGCAAGATGCAGATTGACCTGATGGTCAACAGCTTCACTGCAGACTTCGCTCGCGTCGCGACGTTGCAATACACAAACTCCGTCGGCGGTGCCCGGATGAAGTGGTTGAACGTCGAAGAGGGGCATCACGAACTGTCGCACAAGCCTGACAACGACGAACCTTCGCAGGACAAGTTGACCCGGATCAACAAATGGTTCTGCGAACAGTTGGCGTACCTGACGAAGCGACTGGCCGAAACACCCGAACCCGGTGGACCCGGCAGCTTGCTCGACAACACACTGATCGTCTGGACCAACGAACTGGGACAGGGCAATTCTCACACGCTCGACAATATCCCGTTCGTGCTGGTCGGGAATGGTCTCGACTTCAAGATGGGACGATCATTGAAGTACAATAAGGTGCCGCACAATCGACTGCTGCTGTCACTCGCCAACGGGATGGGACACCAGATCGATCGGTTTGGCAATCGCGATTACTGCAAAGATGGCCTGTTGACTGGGTTGACGTGATCAGCCAGATCATCATTTCAGACGTTGCTCAATGATCACTTCATTCTTCTGGATTGAACGCATCGCATGGAACAGTCACTCCCCTGGGATAGCGGCCTGAGTTATTCCGCGTTTCTTGACAAATATGCGACAGCCGAGCAACGTCGCCGCTGGAATGATTTTCATTCTCGCGTGGTACTGACGACAGCTCAGCAGGAATTGCTGGCCAGTTTCCGGCGTGAGATGAAAGTCATGATCGTTGCGGGGGCGTGGTGCGGTGACTGTATCCAGCAGTGCCCGATCTTCGACCATTTTGCGAAGCACGCACCGACAATTCAGATCCGCTATTTCGATCGCGATGACACTCCTGAACTGGCAGACCAGCTTTCGATCTGCGGCGGTCGCCGCGTCCCCTCGCTGCTGTTTCTCGCTGAGGACGGTGCCCCCTGCGGAAGATATGGCGATCGAACACTGTCAAAGTATCGGGACATCGCCAAGGGGCTCGAAGGTGCATTCTGCCCGACAGGTCTCGTCGCACCCGCAGAGCCACTGCTCGCATCTGTGACTCAAGACTGGCTGAATGAATTCGAACGGATCCAACTGATGCTCAGAACGTCACCTCGACTACGCGAAAAGCATGGGGACTAACTAAAAAAGTTCTTGGTTCATGGTTGAGGATGGAGTTCTGTGCGTCGACAGAACACTCAAGCAAATAACCAAGAACCGACTTCAGGACTGCTCTCAACCAAAAACCAAGAACCTTCAGGCCCGTCCTCAACCAAGAACCAAGAACAACGAACCAGGAACTCCTCTTGGCATCACACTTCAAACGATTCGCCAAACTGAGGGATCGTTGGAGGTTCATCACTGATCTCTTTCAGCATTTCTGCCAGTGCTTTCGCCGAATCTGGTTCCCCGTGCACGATGAATGCTCGGCCAACGCCACGGTCGGCGTTCAGGCCGTCGAACCACCATTTGAAGTCTTCGGAATCGGCATGTGCCGACAGGCCCTGGAGTGATTCCACTTCGGCGTTTAATTCAATCAGCCGATCAAAGATTCGAACCGTACGCCACCGGTCCTGCAACTTGCGACCCAGCGTATTTTCGGCCTGAAAGCCGATCAAGACGATGATGTTGTCGGAGTTCTCGATGGCGTGCCGCAAATGGTGAACGACTCGTCCCGCTTCGCACATCCCGCTGGCAGCGATGACGACGAAGGGGCCTTTCCGATGATTCAACGAAGCGCTCTCCTGTTGAGTCGCCACATACTTCAGGCCAGGAAAGGTGAAGGGGTCCTTGTCACTCTTCAGGACTCGCTGAAAATCCGAATCCATGACATCTGCATGATGCCTGTAGACCGCCGTTATCGATTTTGACAAAGGACTGTCGACAAAGACGGGAATTGACGGCAATTCCCCTTCGTTGAACAACTCATTGAGGAAATAAACCAGCGTCTGAGTACGCCCCAGGCTGAAGGCTGGAATAACGACCCGACTCTTCCGTTCGGTCGCCACTTTCAGGATTCGTTTCAGATGCTGCTTGATGTCGTCGGCCGCGGGGTGAAACCGGTTGCCGTACGTCGATTCGGTAATCAGGACATCGCAACCATCGACCCGCTGGGGATCTCGCAGAATTGGCAGGCCCCGGCGACCCAGGTCACCCGTGAAGACAACTCGTTTCCAGTCGGCTCCTTCACGGATCTCCATCTCGGTGATTGCAGATCCGAGAATGTGACCCGCGTCGGTGAAGCGAAGTCGAAAATCCTTCGAGAGTTCATGCCATTCCCCGTAAGGAATCGTTTCGATGCATTCCATCACCCCTTCCACATCGTCGTCATCGTAGAGCGGTTCGACGGGAGGATGGCCGGGGCCCAGCCTTTCCTGAAGATACTTTGCGTCTTCCTGCTGGATGTGTGAACTGTCCATCAACATCACTCGGGCAATGTCCCGTGATGCGGGAGTGCAAAAGATTGGACCGCGATACCCCGCTTTGTAAAGGCCCGGAAGGTTGCCGCAGTGGTCGGCATGAGCGTGCGACAAGATCACGCCACTCAGTTCCTTCGGGTGGCAAAGGAATTGTTCATTCTTCTTGCGAGCCTCAGCACGGTGACCCTGGAAAAAACCGCAATCCAGCAGCACTCGCAGATTCATCGTCTCGATCAAATGCTGGCTGCCGGTGACTTCGCCTGCTGCGCCCAGAAATGTGATTTTCATATCAATCTCAATGGATGGTAGTGCGGTTTGCCGAACGAGGTCTCTGCAAAGTTGCGGCCCCTCCTGTCCGTTCGGTCAAAACTGGATATGCTTGGTAAAACCCACAGTCGAAAGCATAACCGACTGAGGGGCAACCCCGTACTCTGAACAGGCAGGAGATTGTCTCGGAATGTTGAATACTCTTCGGCGCATGCTGGACGGAGATGCGTCCTCACATGTGGCGATTCATGAACATCTGGCACTCCTGGGTTTCCTCGATCCTGAATCGATCGCCCGGCGGACTTGTGCGTTGATGGAACCAGGTGTTTCGACCACTGCGGCTGCCGAAAGTCTGTTCAAGCTGATGTCATTGCTGTCCGATTCCGCCGATCCCGCAGCAGGAATGGGAGATTTCGAGCGTTACGTTCATCGGGTGACGGACCGGGCTGACCTGTTCAAATTCCTGAGCGAGAACCCGCGGGCGATCGAAATGCTGGTGCGACTCTTCACCAGCAGTCGCTACCTGACGGAAACGCTGCTGCGCAATCCCGACAGTCTGCGCGTGCTGATCCAGCACCGGCAACTGGCAGATCTGAAGAGTCGCGAAGAGTTCCTCGAAAACGCGATGAACGCGGCCTCAAACGCGGTCGGTGGAATTGGACCGCTCAATGCCCTGCGACGATTTCAGCGGTTTGAGATTCTTCGCATTGGCGCCTGCGACCTGTTCGGTCTGATCGATCTTCGTGCTGCCACTGTGCAATTGTCACTGCTGGCCGACAGTCTGGTCCAGGCCTGTCTGGTTCTCTCTGCCAAAGAACTGGGAGTTGATCCAAATGGTCTGACGGTCATCGGATTCGGCAAGCTGGGTGGTGAAGAGCTCAACTACAGTTCCGACATCGATCTGGTGTTCCTCACGGATCGACAACCTTCTGAAGTCCTTCCGCTGGCACAGCGGTTGATCAAGGCGATGCAGGATGCAATGGCCGAGGGATTCCTGTATCGCGTCGATGTCCGCTTGCGACCCTGGGGTCGATCCGGGGAACTGGTCACGACAATCCCGTCGTATCTGGAATATATTCAGTCCAATGCAGAGATGTGGGAAAAGCAGGCATTGCTAAAGGCTCGCGTTGTCGGCGGCAAGAAGTCTGTCGGCGTTGAATTCCTGAAACGGGCTGAGCCGTTGATCTTCTCGGGGACACCGCATGATGTCCGTGCCGCAGTCCGCCAGGCCAAGGATCGGATCGAAGCCGAATTGCGTCGACGCGGTCGCGAATGGGGCGAAGTCAAACTTGGCACGGGATCGATCCGTGATGTCGAGTTCGTCGTGCAGGCGTTGCAACTGGTGCATGGCGTTGCGTCACGTCACGTTCGCTCGCCCAATACACTCGATGGACTGGTGCGATTGACCGATGCTGGAGTGCTGCATGCGGATGAATACCGCCGCCTGACCGATGGCTATGTCTTCCTGCGGACGATTGAGCATTCGCTGCAGCTCATGCACAACCAGCAGGAGCACACGATGCCAACCGACCCGCGCGAACTCTCCGCGCTGGCCCATCGCCTGGACTTCCCGGGTGTCGATCAATTGCTGCAGCACTACGAGGGACACCGCGCTTCGATTCGGGCGATTTTCGACAAATATCTCTCAGACGAACGAGATCTGCCGGTTGTCCAGGACATCCCTGACGCCTCCTCAAGTCAGTCCAAACGGCTGTCCCTGGCGAGTTATTCAACCGTCTTCACAAAGGACGAGCAGCGCAGGCATAGGGCCATGTTTGCCCAGATCGAACCGCATCAGCCCGTGCGAGTCGTCGCCGAACCAACCGACGATGGTTTATGGCGAGTGACCATTCTGGGGCACGACTGTCCTGGCGAACTGTCGATGATGTGTGGACTGATGTTCGCCTATGGATTCGATATCGTCACCGGATTCGTCTCGACCGAACGTCGTTCTACCACCCCAAAACTTGTTTCGACAGAACGACGCTCATCGTCGTCCGCGGGTAAAGAACCGTGTGGATTCGTCGACGTGTTCTGCGTCCGTTCGGAACTGGATGTCGTCCTGCCTCAGGTCTGGGAACGATACGAGGCCGATCTGGTTGACCTGGTGCTGATGGCGCAATCCGGCCGTGCTGACGAAGCTCAAGGCCGCCTCGCCAAACGAGTCGCCGATGCACTCGAAGGGGCACCAGTCACCGCCCGCCGACCAGCGCCGCTTGATGTGCGGATCGACAATGACGCTCACGAATCTGCGACCGTACTGCATATTCGCGGTGACGATACGATCGGTTTTCTGTACGAGCTTTCCAACGCGTTAACGCTGAGTGGAGTGAACATCGAGCAGGTTCAGATCAGTGCCGACGAAGGGCTGGCTGCGGACACGCTGCTCGTCACCGACGCTCGCCGCGGTGGCAAGATCCTGGAAGCCGACCGACTGCAGGAACTGCAAGCGGCAGTGGTGCTGATCAAGCACTTTACACACTTACTTCCGGGGGCTCCCGATCCTACGGCTGCCTTACTGCACTTCCGTACGTTTCTGCGAGACTTGTTCAAACGTCCGGACTGGTTCGAACAATTCTCGTCACTGGAGCGACCGGAAGTTCTTTCCGCACTGGCACGACTGCTCGGTGTCAGCGACTTCTTGTGGGAAGACTTCCTACGCCTGCAATACGCCAACCTGTTCCCTGTGCTGCGCGACATGGCGGGGTTGGAACACGCGAAGTCGTCTGAGCAACTGACAACCGAACTGCAGACTGCACTGCAGGCTGCATCGAACAGTGAAGAGCGGCGGACGGTGCTTAACGAATTCAAAGACCGTGAGTTGTTCCGTGTCGACATGCGTCACATCCTGGGTCGGAGCGAGGGGATCGAGGCATTTGGCAGAGAGATGACCGTTCTGGCAGAAGTGGTTGTTGTTGCGAGCGTCGCAATGTGCCGGTCGGAATTGGTGGAGCGATTTGGCGAGCCGATGCTGGACAAGGGGGGCTCCTGTCAGTTGGCAGTATGTGCACTCGGAAAATGCGGAGGCCGAGAGCTTGGTTTTGCATCAGACATTGAATTGATGTTTGTTTACGAGGGTGAAGGATTCA
>CAIWEX010000974.1 GCA_903911795.1 uncultured Schlesneria sp. | reverse complement strand
GGTTTCACGACCGTGGACGACATCGGCAATTTCATGAACGCGGGACCAGTCGAGGCTGCCGTCTTCTATCGCCGGGACAAAGTCACCCGCTTCCAGCTTACAGGCGTCGAGGCTGTCGCAAACAATGTGGTCCGCTCGCCGGATTGTGGTGACATCGATTTCTGTCTTCGACAGGTAATTGCTGCCAATCACGTTGATATGCGTCCCTTCCGCCAGAGCATGTCCGTCGAACAGCGGCACGTGACTGGAAGTCGCACAAATGACAATGTCCTTCTCGGCAGCGACATCTTCCGGGGAATGGACGGGAACAACGGGGACATTACAGAATTCGGACATTTCATCGGCAAACGCCTGACGCCGATCATCGTGTCGACCGTACACCTCAACCCGCTCAATGCGTCGCACACTGCAGACCGCTTTCAGCTGGGCACGAGCCTGGAATCCGGTTCCAAAGCAGCCCACGATCTTGGCATCGGGACGGGCCATGTATTTTGTGGCGACACCTGAAGCGGCTCCGGTTCGCATCTGGCCGAGCAGATTGGCTTCGATCATCGCGGCGGGTTGACCAGTCCTGGCGTCATACAGACCAAACTGGAAACGCGCTCCGGCGCGTGTCGTGACATAGGCCTTGTACCCGACATACCCAAGGTATTCTGCACCCGCACTCAGGACGTGAAGCTTGGTACCGTTCCCGCCATCGACACGTCGGCGCGGCTGGTTTTCGGCTCGCTCGGAACCTAATTGGCGAAACGATTCTTCGACAGCTTCGATCGCAGTGTCGATGTCGAGCAGCCAGGCAACATCATCTTCCGTCAAATACAGGGCCGTCATGGGATACACCTGTTCGTCAGAGGTTTTAACCTGTCGATTGAACGAACACCCGTTGTCAGACGGGCCAATAGCCTGTCTGACATACGAGCTTCACCACCTGTATTCTACGCAGTTCGACATCACGATTCTGCGACGATCTTGGCGATCTCGACGAAATCTCCCTTGAGAGATTTGTACAGCCGAGTGTACATCGGGTACGACTTGGTGTAGATCCGCTTGGCTTCCGCCTGCGGATCAGTACTTCCTGTCACCTTGATGGTGGCGGTACAGGCTTCGACGACGCTCTTGTAGCGTCCCGTTCCAGCAGCAGCGAGCAACGCGACGCCATAAGCCGGGCCCTCTTCCGCGTTGATGACACTGACTCGACGTCCGTAAACGTCAGCCTGCATCTGACGCCAGAATTCGCTGCGGGCTCCGCCACCAGACAGTCGGATCTCGCGAATCGGGATGCGCATTTCGTTGATGACTTCCAGGCAGTCACGCATCGCATACGTGGCCCCTTCCATGATCGAGCGAATCATAGCCGATCGCCCATGCCGCAGACTGAGGCCAATCCAGCAGCCGCGAGCGTTCGCATCGGCATGTGGTGTTCGTTCACCCGTCAGGTATGGTAGGAAGAACAAGCCTTCACATCCCGGAGGAGCTTCCGCCGCCTGCTCGGTAATGATGTTGTAAGGATCGGTTTTGATCTTCTTGGCAGCCGCGACTTCGGCTTCGGCAAATTGATTGCGATACCACTGCAGGCTTCCCCCGGCCGACAGGACCACGCCCATGACGTGCCACTTGCCTCGGACAGCATGACAGAACGTGTGGACTCGACCGGTCGGATCGATCTGAACATCGTCGCTGTGAGCGAAAACGACGCCGCTGGTCCCCATCGTGGCGGAAATGATCCCGCGTTTGACGATCCCGTTGCCAACAGCGCCTGCCGCCTGGTCTCCCGCACCACCCACAACCGGGACACCCTTCTTCAGGCCCAGCAGCTTGGCAGCGGAATCAGAAAGCACACCAGTCACATCTTCAGACTCGTACACCTTCGGCAACAGCGAGGCTTTGATATCGAGCTTGTCGCACAGCGGCTTACACCATTGGCGGTTACGGACATCCAGCAGCAACGTGCCAGAGGCATCGCTGACTTCGGTGGCAAATTCGCCGGTCAGCCGGAAGCGGATGAAGTCTTTGGGAAGCAGAATCTGCACAGTCCGGGCAAAGTTCTTCGGCTCGTTCTTTTGCAGCCAGACGATCTTTGGAGCGGTAAAACCTGTCAAAGCGGGATTTGCGACCATCTCGATCAGCTTGGCTCGACCGCCGACTTTGTTTTCGATCTCGACGCACTCTTCTGCGGTCCGCTGGTCGTTCCACAACAGGGCATGGCGAATGACATTGTGCTGCTTATCGAGGAACACGCTGCCATGCATCTGGCCGCTGAGTCCGATTCCTGCCACATCATCCGGCTTGATTTTGGCAGCCTTGAGCACCTTTTTGACGGTCGCAACGGTGGCGTCCCACCAGTCTTCTGGATCCTGTTCAGACCAGCCGGGTCGTGGGGACATCAACGGATATTCGGCAGTGGCGGTTGCCAGAATAGTTCCGTCCTCTTGCATCGCCAGCGTCTTGGTGCCGCTCGTTCCGATATCAATTCCCAGAAAGACGGCCATCGTGAAAAGTTCCTTGAAACCGGTGATAAGGTGAATCTGGTCGTATCATTCGCGGCGATTGGACGCGAGGAAATTGCGCAAAAGGAACAGAATCTTAACATCCTGTTGACAGATCTGCCACGCTACAAGGCATTTGTGCCTCACGACTTTTGCATGTCTCTCGGCAAGTTAGATTCTTTTGTCATGGGGTGATCGCGATTTGCGCACGTCTCTTGAAGAGCGCCTACTTGTTTCAGTGCACGCCATCAGCCCGAACGTGCTTGCGGCACGTTTGAGATTCATCGGTTCAAGTCAGACGCCTAGTGCGGGTCGCACTTCCGTGTCGCGTCAAAACATGGGTTAGACGCTGCAGTTTGATGCCCGCGGGACGCCACACTTAAACGAAATGCGATCTAACTGATCGCTGGCGTTCTGAATCAGGTGATGGAATCAGTGGTAGCGTCCGAGTCCATGCCACATTACATCAAGATCCGTTCGATCGCCTGCCGGCACGATGCGATGTCGCCCGTTGATGCCGCCGCATGAGCCGTCTGGAGTTCACGGATCTGCCGAAGTGTGACCGGAATCGCGGTCCCCGGCTGTGGTACCTGCGGAACCAGGCGATTGACGATCATCGTTTGTAGTTCGACAAGTCCAGTTCCGGTGGCCGAGGAAACTCGGATCGCATGCTGGGGGAGTCGATCCTGCCACTGGTCCGTGAGATCACATTTGTGACCGATCACGACTGCATCGGGCCACTCGGCGAGCAACGCCTCGTCGTCAGGCGAAGGGGCTTCACTCAGATCGATCAGGATCAGTCGCATGTCGGCGATTTCCAGTTTTTGCCGCGTCAACGCGATCCCGGCAGCTTCTAACTCCTCCGATGTTTCTCGCAAACCGGCCGTATCCGTCAATTGAACCGGCCATCCGTCAAACGCCGTTTCAGCCGTGACAACGTCGCGAGTGGTGCCGGGTTGATCGAATACAATCGCGCGTTCGTATCCCAGCAGAGCATTGATCAGACTCGATTTGCCCACATTCGGCCGCCCCGTCAGGACCACGATCCAGGGCTGTGACAGGTGGATCCCCAGCGATGACCAACGTAGAAGTTCGTCCAGGCGTGATGTCAGTTCGGTCAGGTCGGCGGACAGAGTCAGTAAACCTTCCAGTGAATTGCGCAAGAGACCGCTGGATTGCTCATGCAGGATCTCGGCGGTTTTCCAGGTCGTCGCGCGACTGAGCGCGTCCATGCACTCAGCCTCGAACGTTCCCAGAAAACGTTGATTTTGGCCCTGCCAGTCCAAGGCTCGGCAGCCGATATGCTGCAAATCCTGCAGAATTCGTTGGACGGCAACGTCACCTCCATGGCAGTGGATCTCCAACGCCTGAGGTGTGACTCGACAGACAACGATGTCTTCACTATCCGCAGACTTCTGCCCCCACTGCCCGAAGACAATTCGACCAATCGATTGCTGCGATAGAACTTTGCCGTTCGCCGCCCGAAACGGAATGTCGGAAAGACGGGGCGAATCGAGATTCCCCTGCAGGCGAATCGTTGCCACAGCCCCGCGACCGATCGGGGTCAACAGAGCAGCGGACAGGTCGTTGTCATCACAAATGGAGTCATCACATTCGGTCATGACAACTGATTCCACGCGGTCAGCACTAATCCATGCATCCCCAACGAAGCGACACGATGGGCCATCGGAAACTGAGGGCTGAGCACCGGTCCGCCGCCACCAGTCAGGATCAGCCACGGCGAATCTTCATCATCGCGATTGCTGTCTGCGGCGGGAATCGAATGATGTCGTTGCAGACAAAGCTGGTGGATCAATTCGCGAATGGCACCGACTTGTCCCCAGAAGAGTCCGTTTCTGATCGCGTCGCGCGTGTTTCGCCCAGGTGCCTGGGGGGCACGGCCTCCCAGATCTTGTACGGGGATCAAGGGGAGCAAGGCTGTATAGAGATGCAAGGCCTTCGCAGAGAGTTCCATTCCCGGCAGGATTGAACCTCCACAGAATTCTCCAACGGCGGAAACATAGTCGACGGTGGTTGCGGTCCCCGAATCGATGACGATGACCGCTCGACTGGACGGCCGAAGCACGTTCACCGCGACGGCATTCAGCAATCGATCCAACCCGACTTTTTCCGGAAAATCGACACTGGCGATGACCGGAATTTCCGAACAACTCATCACCGCTCGCGGCTCGGATGTACCAATCGTCCATTGCTCAACCAGTCGGCGTACGACGGGGGGATTGGAGCCAGAAATGACGACGCCACCCAGCCCCGAGGCATACCAGCGAGACAATTCGCCCTGTGGAATGGGATCGTCGATCGGAACAGCAAGAAATTCGACGCATTCCGGCCAGACTCGCCCGTCTAGCGGTGATCGCGTTGGTCGAAACGCTCCGAATTTGATTCGGCTGTTGCCAACATCAATCGCCAGGAGTGAGGGGGGAAGTTCAGAAGGGTGATCAGGCATGAGAGACGTCTGTTTGGTGTTTGCTGATGGCCTGGGATGCGAATCAAAGGGGGCGTCAGGGTGAGCCGTGGCCGTCAGAGTATCGGCTGTCATTTCGTTTCGAAAGAGGGACTCGACATTAACGCCAACTGAATTCCGCGGAACAGATGCAGTCGACAGCCCTCGGCGCGACGGCTAAACTTCCATTCCGCGATGGCACCGGATTTCCGGGCTGTCGACAGAATCTCTGCAAAACGACATTGCGCCTCGTGATGACACCTTAACAGTGGCCGGTTTTCCATGCCTGAATTTCGCTACGTTGCACGCGAACTCACCGGTAAACAGGTTGAGGGGGTCTTAACTGCCGCTAACGAACGTGAAGCGCTGGGAGCGCTCAGTGCGCGCGGTGTCTTTCCCATTTCCGTAACGCTGGCAGCGACGGCGCAGGCTCACAAAGAAAACAAGCGTCGCCGCGTTCCAGCTCGGCTGCTGTGTGTCCTTTACACTCAACTTTCCGACTTGTTGCGGGCCGGGGTTCCGTTGTTGCGAGCTCTGGAACTGCTCGAACGGCAGACTCGGCACACAACTCTCAAAATGGTGTTACAGGAAGTCCGGGATCAGGTGGCCGACGGGACTCGGCTGGCTGAGGCCTTGCGTCAACATCCCACCGTCTTTCCAGAACTGACCGTCAGCATGGTCAGAGCTGGTGAAGAAGGAAGCTTCCTGGAAGATACGCTGAAACGAATCGCGGATTTCACCGAGCATCAGGAAGAACTCAAGGGACGCGTGTTCGGCGCCATGGCCTACCCCGCATTCCTGGTTGTGGTTGGCTCGCTGATCCTGGTCGGAATGCTGGTCTTCTTCGTCCCGAAGTTCGAACCGATGTTCGACCGCATGCGCGAGGATGGCAACCTTCCCTGGGCAACAGTCGCCCTGCTGGCAGTCAGTAACGAGTTGCAGCGGCGCGGATGGGTGATACTGATCGCCATTCCAGTGCTGTTTGTCTTCCTGCAGAAGCAGTTCGAAGCCGAAGCAGGACGCCGCCGATTTGACGAATTGCGGTTGAAAATCTTCGGGATCGGGAACGTCGTTCGCAGCCTGGCAATTGCGCGATTCTGTCGAGTACTGGGAACGCTGCTACACAATGGAGTTCCCATCCTGAATTCGTTAAGGATCGCCAAGGACGCAACCGGCAACCGCGTTCTCAGCGATGCTATTGGTGAAGCGGCTGAGCATGTTTCATCAGGACGTTCGCTGGCGCAACCGCTGGCAGAATGTCGTCAATTCCCCGTCGATGTGATCGAAATGATCGCCGTGGGAGAAGAGGCCAACAACCTGGAGCAGGTGCTGGTGACAATTGCCGACAAGATGGAACGCCAGACCAATCGGCAACTGGATCTGGTTGTCCGGCTGTTGGAACCGTTGATGCTGGTCATCATGGCCGGGGTCATCCTGTTCGTCCTGCTGGCCTTGATGCTCCCGATTTTCAACAGTTCGTCTGTCGTTTGACGTGTCGCCATGACGAAAAGATCAAGACGCAACTCCGCATGGGGGTTCTCCTTAAGATAACCTGAAACGTTCGTGCTTTTGCGTGGGTATGTCGTATGATGGGCCAGAGGGCTCAGCCGGAATTGACACGAAGCCCCCAAATATTCTCTATTACTGTCAGAAACCTGATTTACTGTCTGTCTGGAAGGTTAAGTTTGCCATGACGCGTTCAACTGCTCGATTTGCTCGCCGACCGAAGTCCCGTCGCGGGGGCTTTACATTGACGGAAGTTTTGCTGGTGCTCGCCATTCTGGGAGTCATCGCGGCCATGGTTGTGCCAAACCTGTTGGGTCGCCAGCAGGAAGCACTCGTCAAGAGTACGAAAATGAGCATCAAGTCGATGCAGGATGCTTGCGAACAGTACGCGATTTCTCACGACGGCCAGTTCCCTCAGGGGGGACGGGACGAAGTGATCCAGATTCTGATCAATCCGGGTGCTGATGTTGATGGAAAGCCAATCAGCCCCTACTTGAAAGAAGTCCCCAAGGACGCTTGGCAGCAGGCCCTGTATTACGAATATCCCAACACCAAGGTCGCAAACGCCGTCGGCCCGGCCGTCTGGTCATCAGGCCCCGATCGCAAAAACGACGACGGAGCCAACGACGACGTCAAACTCTGGGGCAGCAACTGAGTTCAGAGATGCGATGGGCAGCCCACTCACCCAGTTTTGCTCTGCCAATTCCGCTCGCTGGATATGGCGGCGACAGCGTGAACGAACTGAAGTAGCTCTTGGCGTTTTCGATTTCCGTTCGTTGAATTGCCTGCTACAGCGGTTCGTCACCTTCCCTCCGCAGCCCGAGCGCTTTTGAAAATTCCAAGGAGGACTTTCCACTAAAGATTTACCGTTTCCCAGTGTGATCTGTCCCGGAAGGACACATTGTGCTTTTTCTCTCGATTCACCCAGAATTCGTTTCTGCCATAGCACAAGGCATAAAGACCGTTGAGCTTCGAAGGCAGGTTCCGCGGTGCAAACCCGGTGATTGGATAGCAATCTATTCCTCATCTCCTGTGATGCTTCTGGAAGCAGTTGCGAAAATCACAAGCATAATGGTCTCGTCTCCAAAATCCGTCTGGGAGCAGTGGAGCAATCAATGTGGCGTTTCAAAGCTTGTTTTTGATAACTATTTTCACGACGCCAGACGAGCCGTTGCCATAGAGCTGAATTCGTATCGATCACTTTCATCACCGATTTCGCTGCTGGAACTTCGAGCCCGATGGCAGGGATTTCATCCGCCGCAAGGCTTCCGTTACCTGACGCCCGAGTACTTGGCTTCCATGCCAGAAATCATTCGTGCTATCGAGCGCAGGCCACGTAAAGCTGCGTGATGCATGTTCTGCCCGCACTTGGTTTGCCACAGATCGATAGCACGGAACTCACAAACGCTGGTTCGGCGTGTATCCGTCTTTTCTCAACTTGTGGTTAATCAGCAGGACGTGCATCACCGTTGCCTGTAAGGGCAAGAGCCAGTATTCGTTCTGCCAGAACCCAAAATGGCTCGCCGTACTTGCGCTGATGACGATTCCGAGTAGTACTGCTCCCCAAAGCGAATTGCCAAAGCAGGCAATTGTCGCGACAAGTGTCAGCAACCACGACGTTCCAAACCAGTCGCCTTCGTTATTATCGCGGCCAATCGAGCACAAGATCACAAATTGAAACCCCAATCCGCAGATTCCGAGGACGATCATTCGGTTGCGGTAGGCCTTTATGAGTTTCTGATGTTCGATAGGAAGAATGGGTTGATACGCCTCCGCGCCGGAATCTATCGCCCCCTTCTTCTTATCGTCGAACGAAGCAAATAGTTCCGCCACATCGTCCTGCGAATCGGACTCGTCGTCATCACCAATGGCAGGAATCTCGCTGGGCTCGTTCTCTGGCGATTCGCTCATTTTCCTGCCTTTGGCTTCTTGTTTCTCCGGGCGCAGAACACGTTACGACCCGGCAGCACCCCCACCCAGTTTTGTTGTGCCAATTCCGTTCGCTGATTTTGGCGTGAACACATACGGCGGCAGCGTGAACGAGCGGAAGAAGCCCTTGGCGTTTTCGATGTACGTTCGCTGAATTGCCTGTTGCAAGGGTTCGTCACGTTCCCTCCGCAGGAAATGGAGATCGTTCGAAGCTCCTCCATTTCTCTCCCAGCCGGAACCACCGACCGCGTCAAACGTGGCTCGGCATTGCATCGATTTCAACTGCAACTGGAAGGTTTCGTTTCCGCCAACGCCAAAGCCCATGTAACGACGCTCCACTGTCTGTCCCGCCGTTTCCGTAGCGGTCAGAGACAGGGTTACTGCCTGGCCCGCTTCGATCGTAATGCTGTTCTTGGCGAGCTGGTCGCGCATCAGCTTGTCAATCTCTGCTGCGAAGGCCTGGTCGCCGAGCGAGCCCAGCTGGATGTTCAGGCTGCATTTTCCATTGGGAGTCAGAACGAACTCGGGTTGCAGGGTAACCCCCGCCAGTTGGCCTTCAACCGTTCCACCAGGAAGCTTGGCCGCGATCAATTGCGGCTTACCACCCGACTCGGCCAGGAACCAGTGCCGTCCATCAGGACTCGACGGGATATGATCCCCGGTGAGCTCATACGTCCACGCGACGACCCGCTGCTCGACGTCAACCAGCTTCTGGTTATCGAGCAGGACATAGCGATCACCACACCAGTGCAGAAAACCACTCAAGACTGGCACCGGGAATGGAGGTGAGGCCTGTCCACTGGTCAGGTTGATTGCGAACAGGTAGTAGGCCCCCTTGTGAGCAGACAGCAGGGCCAGGCGCGTTCCATCCAGATGAAACGCCGCGGCGTTGACATCCCCGACATCGGCGATTCGTCCACTGATATCACCCGTGGAGAGATCGACCAGATAATAGGCCTGGCCGTCGGAGTATCCGAGATACTTCCCCGTCGGTGAAATGGTCGGCTGCGACGCATTCTCGATCGCATAGAGTGCTTTGGCTTCTGGAAGCTTCCAGACGATGACTCGCCCGGTCGCATTCATGGTCACTGCCCGTTCAGCGTCAATCAGCGTGGCCGAAACCAGGGTCTGGTTTTCTTCACCGGTTTCAGACGCATACGGGTTCCAGCCCATGACCGGCTTGCCATCGTCGGCGGAATACAGATCCAACCGCCCTGATTTTGTTGCGGCCCAGACCAAGAAGCGGCTTCCATCAGGACTGACACCCATCAGGTCACCGTCGGTTTTCATACGAATTTCCAGCGATTTCTGGCCGGTTTTCAAGTCGTAAACGTCAACCCACGATCGTCGCTTTCCTCCCGATTCGCTGGAGAAACTGTTCTCGTCATCTTCTTTGTTCTGAACGCTGTGCCATCGAAATTGCTTGAGCTGTCCAGGAGAAATGTTTCCATTGGCAACTCGGCCAAACGGGTCATTGCCCGTGGATCGAAGGGCGATCGCGCGAGGTGAATCTCCCTTGGAAATGGCGACTTCGCGGACGGTCCCACCGCCACCTGTGGTCAAGCTGACGGGACGTGTTGACGTATTTGCAGTAGGGGCACCATCCGGTTTGACACTCCAGGCGACTTCTTTCGGAGTGACAAATTTCAGTCCCGCAAAGTCTGCGGGGACGACGGCTGGTTGCTCCACCAGAACGTTGGGATAAGGGTCCTTGCGAGTCGTCGCGGTCTTGGCCAGACGTTCTGCAGATTGCTTGATTCGATCTTCAGGCAATTCGTAAACCAGCACAACCCCCGATTTGCCAGCGACATCCAGCACGGTGATATACGAATCGTCCAGAGCCCAGCGTTTGCCTGGCCAATCGACACTTCCCTTGGGAATCTGCCAGATCACCGTTCCCATTTCACGATCAACAATGGACCGTTCGAATGCCAACAGACGCTTTCCACTGGGGAACCAGGTCAGCGGATTCGCGTCGCGGACACCTTCGGAGGTGTCTCGCAACTTCTTGGGGAATGTCATGTGATCGACCAGTGAACCGTCCGCCACATTCCAGATCAGGATTTTGGAGCAGGACCATCCGTTGACCGTGGCTGCCAGTTCCTTGCCATCGTGCGAAAACGCCATCCCGTCGACCGAAAGCCCCCACCCGATATCGTACGACGGGAGCGAAAGCTTTCCAGCGTTCTGACCGGTTTCCAGCTCGTTGATCCAGATTTCTTCTGAGGAGCGTTCACGCCGTGCCATCGCGACGTAGCGACCGCCGGGGCTGAATGCGGGAGCCGACTTATTCCAGGTTCGCCAACCGTTTTCAATCTCATGCAATTTCGTTCCAGACGGCAGTTCGAACACATGCGTCGAACCGTTTCCAAACGATGTCGTGACAACGACCAGATTCGATTTCGGCATGGCGACATCGACAAACCCACCAATCGCGCCGACTTCCAGTTCACAGACAGGCTTCTTTTCTTCGATATCGTAAACGCTGACGTTCTTATCGTTTCTGCCAGCAACGGGCGGCGTAATACTTTGCATCAGGACTGAGAGCACCATCGAAGGTTTCGACAGTCAAACCAGTCATGTCGCCAACCTTCGTTCCGGTCGCGAGATTCCAGATTTCACGAGCATCCTTTTTCGTGGCATTTGTACCGACCGCAACAAACGGACTTGGGACAACAGGAAACACGATGTCTTCCGTGGTTGTGTTTCGCCCACCGAGTCCGATCGGGACTTTGACGCGAATCGCCTTTTTCCTGGGTTCGAAGACGACGGGAACCGGTGGGGGATCGACTTCAACCGCCCAGAAGTCGGGGGGAAGCTGGTCTGGCGATTCCTGCAAGGTCTTGAATTCAATCTTGGCATCTCGCTGGCCCGCAGCAGAATTACGCCAATGCTTTGTCACACCTACGACATTTCCCAGACCAACACCGACGCTCGGATTCCTGGGACCAGAACTCCCAGGTGCCGTCGGTACTCCACCAGTCGGTTTGCCGCCGACAACGGTCTGATCGAATCGCGATCCTGGATTTGCGGGCGCTGACGGGGCAGTGCCGGGAGGCGTTCCAGGCATGGCGGGTGGAGGACTTGGATTGGATGTGATTGTCGATGGAGTTCCATTCGGAGCAAAGTCGCCGGGACCGGGTGCCGCAGGGCGCCGCATCGCGACAAATGCAATCACGCCAACGACGACCACGGCACCAACGATCCCACCGATCATCAGCGCGGGGTTTCCGTCGCTCTTGGATTTCCCTTTGCGTCCCTTGGGTCCGCCACTTCGACGGCGACCTCCGGGAACTGTGATGTCATCTCCGCAGTCTTTGCAGGGAATCGTATCCCCGGCCATATCGTCTCGAACTTTGTACCGCTTGCCGCAACTCGGACACTCTACGGGAATTGGCATGCCTCACCCCACCACAATGTTATTTGGACGACAATCCAACGGAAAAAATCAGGCCATCGCCCTACAAAAAACGGGATTCACCCAAGACAGGACCGATGGAACAATTGACGTGAATGACTACTACAAACCGACCGACTATTCTCGATTGATGAATCAAATTCATGCAGTGCTGAGAAACGCTGTACGGCACAGACCAAGTTAGCGATGGGTATTCGCGTTGTCTACTGGATAGATCAACCGGATTTCTGTTCAGGACGAGGAGTTTCAGCCGGTCCGAGAGCATTGAACTCGTTGTCAATGGAATTGTTGTTCTGGCGGCGGGTCGGCGCGGCGAAGCTCCTCTGGTTCCACCCTACTTTTGTGACGTGCTCGCTTCGGCCAGGTGTCCAGCACGACAGGGTGGCGGGGGCGCACCCGCTTCGGGGAAGCCCCCGTTCAAATGCGTTCCATTTCGGGGGCTTCTGCAAAGCCAGTGCGCCCCCGCCACTCAACCGAGAGAATAAGATGTGGGTAACGTTGTCTCCACCCTACTTCTGTTTCTCGCTTACGTCACGTC
>CAIWEX010000973.1 GCA_903911795.1 uncultured Schlesneria sp. | reverse complement strand
GTGTCGATGATCGCTGGAAGCTGGCGAGCCGAAGCCTGCGACAGCCCCCACAGGACCGAGATTGCAAATATCTGCTTCTCACCTTCCGATAACCGTTCTTTGGGGACTCGATTTCCCTCATGATCGAGCAGGCTGATAGCGAACGAATCGGGATCGATCAGGACCTTTTCTACAAGCGTCTTTTTGCGCAGCAGGTACCTGAATGAGTTCGAGACAAGTTCCGACAGTCGGTCGATCTTTCGAGTGGTCGACAGTCGCAGAAACTGCTTCATCGTTTCCTGCGTCCGCTGAAGTAGAGTCGCCACGCGTCCCTCTTCCTCCGAGCGAATCTGCTCATCAACCACTTTGCGCCGCAATCGCTTGGCGAGAGTATCGAGTTCCGTATGCTCAGTCCTCAACCCATCCAACTCAGCTTCCAGCTTCTGAATCTTTGTAGTCAATTCCTTCAATTCACCAGCCGCAGACTGCAGTTCTTCTGAAATCCCCCGAATCGATTCTTCGTCCGGTGTTGCTGCCAGGGTTCGATGAACCTGCTCCAGAGCCCGTCGGCTTTTGTCCAGTTCCTTCAATGATTTGGCGGCCGTCGCCAGTCGTTCTGTCAGCCCTCGCGAGGTCAGGTGATCGAGCAATTGGCTACTGGCGTCCGTCAGCTTCAGATGCAACCCCGACTCCGTTGTACTGACTCGCTCCGTACGGTCGGACTCAAGAAAACTGCGAATCTGCTTCAGAGTTTCCGCCTTTACTTTTTCCGTCTTCAGCAACTTCAGGACAGATTCATCACGATCATTCAGCAGTTTGACAACCACCTGATTCTCGGCGGCCGCCTTTTCGGTCCGCGCCCGCTTGGAAACATTGGCCAGCAGATTCGGGACCAGTGTCAGTGGCAGCTCGCTGGCCGAGAGAGAAACTAATTCCTCTTCGCCTTGCTTAACGCGAGCTTCCAATTCCCCCCGCCGCCGCAGTTGCTCCTCACGCTCGGCCCAGTGCTTGCCACCCATTTTGGCGAATTTGTCTTCAGCAACGTTGACTCGACGTGCCGCGAGCAGCCGGGGATTCTCAAGTGCCGCGATCACCTGATGGCTGACTTCGATCTGAGATTGCTTTTTAGCAAGTTCTGCGTCGAGTCGTTCCAGTTCTTCCAGATCAGGTGACTTGCGGCCTCGCTTGGCTTGTCGAGCCTGCAATGACGCGGCGTCGGTGATCAGTCTTTCGGCCAGATCCAGTCCGAGTAACGACTTGATCGCCACGCCGAGTGCCTCGGAACTCGTTTCGTCTTCCGCCAGAAACCGGATCTTCTCAGCATCGAAAAAGCAGAGTTGCGCAATCCCGAATGGAATCAGTTCTTCAACTACTTGATTCCAGTTTTCTGACAACCATTCGTCGTGATCGCCATCTTTACTGACTTCAACTCGCTCGCGCAGTTTATCCCGTACAACACTCCATGACCGGCTCACTTCGTAGAGGTGCTCTTCCCCTTCGGCCGCGAATCGGAAGGCGAGTTGCACGGCAGCACCGGTTGCTGGATCGACACCATGATGGATCGATTCACGCAGAAACGTGTCATACGAAGTTTCGGCCCGCTTGGAACAGCGGGCTCGATTGCCATAGAGCACCAATTGAATCGCATCCAGGATCGTCGTCTTGCCGCCACCGTTGACGCCACCAAACAAGATGATCGGTGCCTGGCGATTCCGCTTGCGAGACGGCGCGAGGTCGAGCACATTTTCGCCGACGTACAATCCAAAATTGCGCAGCGACAGTTGTTGAAGGAGCAGGAGTCTCTAACAATTCTCTCTAGAGCGAATCTCAATTATGTGTGGCGTCCCGCGGGCATGAAACTACAGAGTCTAACCCATGTTTCGACGCGACACGGAAGTGCGACACGCACTAAGGTCGCTCGGCCAAAACAGACTCACTCTTCGATCCCGTCGAGATCAAACAACGACCGCTGGACAATGCTCGGTGCATCGTGGTCGCTTTCTGCCTCTCTGCGCCGGTCTTCTTCATCCTGGCGGATGGCAAGTGCTTCTTCCTCGCTGCTGTACTGTCCGGCCCTTAATCGCTCGTCAAGCGCTTCGTAGATTCCCGCGCGACGTGACATCCCCCGATATTCCCGCTCGATGTCCAGCAGACTGGTCTGTAGTTGGAAGAATTCCGCATCGTCGCCACAGACTTCCTGCAGGATCGTCCAGTCTTCTGATCGCAGCAGGTTGTCGTCGAATTCCGTGATCGGAAATGGTTGCTTGACAATCTCTTCGTAGATCTTGGGAAGGCTGTCGTCGAATTCATGCTTCTCGTACAGCCAGATTCTGCGAATCTCGTGCAGTTCCGGAACAGAAATCAGTTCCAGATCACGAAAGTCCGCGGGCCCCACTTCGCGAACCGTCGCTTGAGCCTGCAGGACCTGACGCAGCCAATGTTCACGAGCCTGCTTCGTGTACGGTCCTCGCACCAGGCCGTCGTGAAACAACTGCACCCGTCCACTCATCCGGCGATAATCCCGTCGCTGTGGTTCCAGATCGAAATTGGCGAGATCGTTTCTTAAATCCAGCAGCGGCTGCATCCAGACTTTCTCATCGTCGTTCTTGATCATCGCCTCCATCGAGCGGTCTTTGTCGACCAGCGTACAGACCCAGCACCCGAAACGGCTGTTTCCGCAACTGGGGGTTGTCGTATCGACGACCAGCGGACATTCTCCGTCGGCCGAGGCGCCCTGATACATCCCGAGCAACGACTTATTGTTGTGCCCCCAGGGATTTTTCACCTGCATCAGGAACAGCCAGACATCATCGTTCGTCCAGTCCTCGATCGGGGTATAAACCAGTGAATTCGGCAGACTCTTGTTGGGAGTCAATCGCTCGCGCACTCGTTTGGCGTCGTGCTGTGCCATCGCAATGCCGCGTCGCTGGCTTTCGAGCTTACGAGTCCCCAGGACCAGGATCGCTTCTCCGCTTTCCCGGACAACGCTGCGAATGAAGTTGTTCGACGGATTGATCTTCATCCGGCTGGTACACCAGCGAAACAGTTTCCGAGGAGCCGGGTAACCCTTACCGATCAGGTTCACCCAGAATGTATCCTTGACGTCGGGCGTCAGCTTATGAGGCGTGATCGGCAGCCCTTGCTCTTCCGCAGCCGTTTGCATCCGTTTATGCGAGGCATTGACCCAGGCCGCGACGACAGGCTGCTCGACCAGCGTGTCTGTCGAGATCACATGGACCGGCTTTTGCCGCTTTTCGGGGGGCAGCTCTTTGAGTGCCAGCCAGATCAATTGCAGCACTGCACTGGAATCCTTGCCGCC
>CAIWEX010000972.1 GCA_903911795.1 uncultured Schlesneria sp. | reverse complement strand
GGCGGTGGAGTCGCTCACACGTTTGCGACGCCCGACGGAAAGACGTTCAGCTTCCAGTGTTCCACTTCGACCTCGACCCCAATCCTTGTTAACGAGCAGGTGGCTGGCGGCAACGTCATCACCCTTGCTAACAACAATGAAGTCTCTGGCCTGACGATCAACGGTGCGACACCGCTGGGCGTCCAGAACTTCGGGATTGTCAGCCAGGCTGGCGGAATTACAGGTGGCTTCAACATCAACAAGAATACGTTCATCAATAATCAGATGGGCGTGATGCTGACTCACAGCGGGAATGCTCTTGGTATTCTCGATACCAACACCGTCGTCGGTGGGCCAGCCACAGGTTCTGCGGTCGGATTCCAGTCGAATCGCGGGTTTGACGTGACACAGACCAGCGGCACGCTGGACCTGTTAGCACAGAAGAACACGATCAGCGGTGTGAAGGGTGAAGATGCCAACGGCAACGGTGTGCTCGATGTGATCAAGGGCGAAGACACCAACGGCGATGGCTTGTTGACATTAGGCATCGGGATGCATTTTGTGGCGACCGGTCCCACTGCAGTCATCAATGCGAACGCTCCCACCAGCACCACTCAGCGTCTCGGAATCCTGAACAACACTGTCAGTGGCAGTGGTGCTGGGATTCAACTGGAAGCTCTCGCTGGCGGCAAGGTCAACGCAGATGTCCAGGGGAACACCCTCAGTAATAACACGACAGGCTCAACCGCTACTCCAACTCCTGGCTTTGGATTCAAAGCCAATGCCGATGGCGTGGGCAGCTTGCTGACACTCAGTTCCTATACAGACAACACCACCAACGGCAACGAAGGAGCTGGTGCGATCCTGGCAGCAAGTGCTGGCAGCGGACTGAGCGCGACCACCGACATTGTCGGTCCACCCGCAGGTGGTGCGACAACGGGAGACACCTTCAGTAACAACAAGGGTGACGGACTGCTCGTTCAAGCAGATAATGCTTCGATCACGCTCAAGGCAATCACGGGAACCACGTTTGGAACGAACGGCCAGAACGGTCTGGACCTGAATACGTTGAACAATGGTAAGATCACGATCACTGATCCGTTGACTGGAAACACCTTCACGGGTAACGGATTGAACGGGTTGCTCGTCAACGCTCAGTCCGGAACCATCAACGTTCAGGCAACATCGACGACCTCGAAGAACACCTTTACCAACAACGGTACAGGAACGACCGGGGCCGGTCTGAAATTCCAGACAGCCACGGGGGGTGTGATCAACACCGATCTCGCTGGCATCATCGCTACCGGAAACAAAGCTGACGGGATTGGCTTCTTCCTGGACGGCGGGACAATTAATGTCACGAATATCCAGTCGAGCGTCGCAACCGGCAACGGTCAGGACGGCTTGAGCATCGTTAACAGTAATGGCGGCATCTTCAACACGGCCGCGATCGGTGGCAGCACTCCCGCGGTCGGCAACGACTTCTCGAACAACACCCGCGCCGGGCTGTTCTTCGGGGGTGTCACACCGCAAACACCGGTTGCCTTCAACAACATCTTCCAGATTTCCAACAACAACTTTAACCGCACAACGGCCGGTGTTGAGGGGATTCTGTTCGACACGACCAATGTTGTGACATCCGCCAGTGCGGGTGCGATGACATTCCTGAGCCAGAACAGTTTCGTCGGTGGAGCCAATACGTCAGGCCGAGGCATCGGCGGGACGGTTGATGGTGGTGGAGTGCTGTTTGCTCTCGGCGACAACAAGACATCCAACGCGAACACGTTTGCGAACAACAAGGATGCAGATATCGGTCTGATCCTGAAGGGTGACTCTGTCAACCTGTTCACGATTGACACACACGACCTGTCTGGTGTCGTGAACGGCACGAACACAACCTTCAACGGTGAAGGTGCTGCCTTCGTGTTGCAGGATACGGCTTCGCTGGGCGGTTTCATCCGTCGATCCACGATCTCTAACAATGCGGGTGACGGGATCCGCTTCGACGTGACAGGTCACGCCGTCTTGACCGAATTCGCTTCCGTCAATGACTTCCTGATCGGTGGTGCGACATCAGACTTGGGTAACTTGATCCAGTCGAACTCTGGAAACGGGATCGAAGTCAATCGAACCTCCAATGGTGAAGTTAACAGGATGCAGATCCTGAACAACTCCGTCCTGAGTAACACCCTGAACGGTATCCGTCTGGTTGCCTCGAACCTGGTGAATCAGGATACATACACCATCAACCAGAATACGGTCAGCACCAACGGGCTGGACGGGATTCAGTTGCGGGTGGAAGCAGATTCCTCAATGCTCGTGACGATCGATCAGAACGTGATCACCGGTAACGGCACCGCGGGGAACCCGATCTTCGGCAGCGGGATTCACTCCCTTGAGCAGGTCAATACGGCGTCAGACTTGCGGTTCCTGGCTGGCCTCGTGACCCGCAACACCATTACGGGCAATAACCTGGACGGTATTGACCTGGATTCCTCAATGACGACGCTTGTCATTGGTGATCCGGTTGACACAACAAAGGGCAACCTGATTTCGGCGAACCGTCGCAACGGTGTCAATGTTCAAGGGCCTGGAGAGGTCACGATCGGCAGCAACGTCATCTCGCTCAACGGAACCGCAGGCACGATCGGAACTGCCAGAGAAACCGCGGGTGTTAAGGCCAATGTGCGTCCGACCAGCAATCTGACGATCGTTAACAACCAGATTGTCAATAACATTGGCGATGGGATCGAATACTCGATCGCTCAGGGCTTTGTCGGCTGGACTTCACAGGTACAGATCGTAAAGAACAATATTGCCTTCAACGATGGTCGCGGTGTTGACATCCTGAATCGTGGCGGCAACTTCATACAGGTTCTGATGGACCAGAACATCGTGAACCGCAACCTGCTGGAAGGCGTGTATGTCGTGAATACGGCATCCACAACTCAGAACCAGTTCAATAGAAGCACTGATCCATTGGATCAGAACGGAAGTGTATTCAGCGATCCGATCATCGAAATGCAGTTCACCAACAATCAGGTGATCGGCAACGGATTCAGCACGAGCGCATTCCCGATTGTTCCATCGGCAACAGGGCTGGTTGTAAAGGTTGGTACTAGTGGTGCCACAACGAGTACAACCGATCCGGGTGGATTTGCCAGTATCGAGTCCGCCATTGCCATCGGCGGCAACCCGTTTGGAGAATCGACAGGTCGCGGTGGCGTGACCATGGTGGTTGACAATAACCAGTTTGGCGGTAACTTCGGTGATGATATCCTGTTCCAGTCGTTCACATCGACGGTTACCCCTGGCACCGGAACCGCGTGGGACCCTACGGCCGGCCCTCCAACATTCAATACAACGGGCTATCAGTCCGACCCGCTGGCTCGGTTGGACCTTCACTTCCACAACAACACATTTGATTCGACAGATGTCAATAACAGTGCCGGGATTGGCCGTGCGGCTGCCAGCAATTCCAATCAAACGGTGGCCTACTACAATGACGCTGACGGACTGTTTAAATCACGGTTAAACTCCATAGGTGCGCCAGGTCCATTCACCAGTGCCACTCGACGACGTAACGCCCAGAGGCAAGCTTCACGTACGGTGGTGCCCTTCAATTCTCCCGTAGCAAACTCCACTTACCTCTATCCAGGTGTTGGAGACAGCACGTTCCGCATCAGTACCGACAGCGATCAGAGCCAATTCCTGATTGATTTCAACGTTCCCAACGGATCGACATTCGATCAGAACGGCTTCAACTACGGCAATGCGATCTTTGGTGAACAACCGTTTGGTTGGGGAACGTTCTAAAAGCCGACGCCTGATCCACTCGTGATCACAAACCGATCGCCGCTTCCGAAATGAAGCGGCGATTGTTTTTTATGACGACAACAATCTTCCAGACGACAACAGCGGCCACAAACGAAGTGGCCGTGCTGAAGTGGAAGCGGGAAATTGAGAACTGACGTCGTTCGATCAACACACTCGCAAGAGCTGTCAGATCAGCGAATATCAGATCGCAATGAGTTCATCGAGAAGAAAATCGGCTTCCATGCCGAAGGATCATCCCTGATAGTCGCTGTGCCCAATCTGATGACTGGGGACACCGTGAACTCGATTTCATATCGCCCTGCATCCAAGCCGTTGGATGGCCAAGACCATCAATGATGGTGGCTCAGGCGTTCGACGGGCGACACATTAACGGCAGGACAGCCAGACCGCAAATGAGTGGTCGACTTTTTGAAGAACTTTTTTCTTGAACGGACACCAGTTGCCTTGGGTTCGCTGGTACATGTCCGCGATTCGAGACCAACAGACCAGCAGAAACATCGATCTCACTCAACTGAATTCTGATCGCTGAATGCTGACCGCTGGCCCTCAGTCCGGGACGCTGGCCAGCGAACTGTTGCGAAGCTTCTCGCGCGAGCGAGTCAGAATCGGGCCGATCGAGTTCTCTGCGATTCCAAGCTCCCTGGCGATCTCGTGGTAGGTTCGGCCTTCCAGATGAAACATCCGGACGACCGCAGCTTCCGTATCACTGAGGCCTTCGAGCATGCGCTGGACCAGTTCGCGATTTTCAATCCGCGTTGAGGCGTCGTCTTCACCGACATGTGCTCGCTCCAGCGTGGAACCTGATGCCTTCACATGCCCGAGTTCCTCGGCCATTCGCCGACGAATCATTTCGTGGACGACAATCCGACGGCAGATGATGGTGAGGTAGGTATTCAGCGTCGAGTCACCGCGAAATCGCCGCAGAACATCAGAATCGTTCGCCAGCAGCGCCAGAAAGACGTCTGCCGCCAGATCATCAACGTCGTGCGTGGAGAGCGCGATACTGCGAGCGTGCGCGGTGTGCTGAATCACCTGGACGAACAGTCCGGAAAATCGGTCGACGAACGCCTTCCAGCCCCCTGGCTCTCGGTCGAGACAGCGGGAAATCAGTATTCGATCATCTTCGAGTAGAGGCACGGCAACACCTGTCGTTCAAAAAACAAGCCCCGGCAACGAAATCCCCGCAAGGTCGAGCCTGGGTAAATCCTCCTCCATGCTCGTAACTCTATTCCTGAATTGCAGCTTCGGCAAGACGACTATCCGGAACAATCCCTTTTGATATAGTCTACACAGACTGGCAAGTCGGATTCTCGTCAGCGAGAATCTGACAACGCGATTCTTGACGCACTCTCAAGCTGGGCCTAAGATTTCGCCGATTTGTGGATGGAAAATGAAGTGATCCTGTTCAGCGGACACTTGGCTTCGTTGCCGCTGGGTGACCATCGCCATTACGCTTTTTGACCTCAATTCTTACGTTTTCGGGAAAGTGAGTCTCACATGACGCATGTGGTCGCCGAGCCCTGCTTCAACTGCAAGTACACCGACTGTGTGACGGTTTGCCCCGTCGAATGCTTTTACGAAGGGGAAGCGATGCTCTTCATCCACCCTGAAGAATGCATCGACTGCGAAGCGTGTGTACCCGAATGTCCGCCCGCCGCGATCTTCCATGAAGACAACCTTCCGGCCGAATGGGCCGATTATAAGGTTTTGAACGCTGAAATGTCCCCCAACTGCCCGGTCATTACCGAACGCAAGGATCCAATGGGTCCTCCGATCGAAGGCAAGGGTGGTCACTGAAATTCGAAAACAAACCCCGCTTTCGAGCGGGGTTCGTTGATTCAGAGCCTGTCAGATGTGGCGTTGCTGGATTTACACAGGTAACCCGCATCGTCAGCAAAGGTGAAATTCTGGATGGGCGGGCGCCTTTTGTGCTTGGGAAACGTGCCCCCCTTGCGAACGTAAATGGTTACCAGAGCTGTCTTTCTGCCACCTTCCCTGCATACCTCGAACCAACTGGCGTGGATTTTTCACCATATGGGGAAAAACGGCAGCGCGCTGAAGTAGCCGAAATCGTGAGATTTCGGTCGTATGTTATTGCGCGCCCCCCGAAGTCTCACGACTTCGGCTACGAGTGGTGAATAACTCGGGCTAGTATCGCGGAACGGCAGGATCGATCACCTGTGACCATTGGTCGATTCCCCCTGCCATGTTTATGGCTTTTGCAAAGCCTTGCTGTCGCAGCCAGTTGGTGACTCGCAGGCTTCGGCCGCCATGGTGACAGTGGACGATGATTTCGCTGTCGCGGTACGACTCCAATTCTGCGACCCGACCCGTGATTTCGCCCATCGGGATCAAGGTTGTTCCCGCGATCCTGGCAGTCGCATACTCACTTGCCTCGCGGCAATCGAGAAACAAAAAGGATTCCCCTGCGTCGAGCTTCTGCTTGACGGTCTGGCAATCTACTTCCAGTGGTGTCGTCACGATTCTATTTCCTTTGAGGACTTCGCGGCAGGTGGCTGCCACACCATGAATATGCATCCCGAAATCGACCGGAACACACGCCCGTACTGATAAATTCTAGTCGATCACTCGCATTCGTTGACCGAGTTCCCTCAAGACCTCCAGATCACTATCCGGTCGAACAGTTGCACCCGGATGAGTCCGATCACAGCCGATCCAGCCGCGCAGCTTCAGGAATTGGGCACAGGAATGCTTGTACGCACTTGAAGGAGTTCGAAAAGCGAAGTATCCCAGATACTGAAGCTGGTCATTCAACTCGTAAAATCGAGGATCTCCCGATTCCCAGTACGTATCCCGAATCGCAAACAGGTCGGGCGCGAAGCTGCTGAGTCCCAGCAGATAGTCGCTGCCGTACATGATCATGTCGATCGCGAAGTCATTTCCAGTGTAGACTGCAAAGTCGGGACGCTGGGCGTCTCGCAATTTCAGTCGCTCCCATTCGGGTTCTCGATGAAATGACGAATGCTTGGCCCCCACGCACTGCGGGATCGACATCATTCCCGCATAAGTCTGCAAGTCGTAAATCGCTCCAAAGGGAGCCAGATCTGTTGTCAGCTCAAATCCGATGAACCTGTCGCTGACTGTCGCAATTCGTTGATAACTGCGCACGATCTCGGGGCCGGGTTGTCGTGTCAATCCGTACGATTGAAAGATCGCTGGTGTCCCGCCCTGAGATTGAATGGCTTCGATCCGCTCGGCATATCCATCAAACGAGAATGCGTCCCCGATGCGGTCTGCGACGAATGCTCCTGCCACAAACGATCCGCCTGCGACGACAGCACGAGTCCTGCGAAGTACTTCATTTTGAACGGCATGGTCGATCAGGTTCACATAGCCAGTGTCCATATTCACCGCAGGAGTCAGCCCCGCGCCAGAAGTCCTGGCAACGTGGGCTTCAAATCCAGCCCAGTCCACGGCACCGGTTTCCATAAACGGCAGAAGCACGGCCGAAATTCCCGTCACTCTGCGTCGGGGTTGAAGCATCGAGATCGGATCCATCGACATTACCGTCACTTTCCCTGCGGCGCACTTGATCGGATGCTGTTAAAGAAGGGCAATGCTTTTTCCACACTGAAGTAGGTCAAGCCGAGTGCCGAGGCTGAAGCGACTTCGCGAAGCCCCGGAAACCACTGCCACGCTAAAGACCGGGGCTTCCCTTCGGTCCAGCCCCGGCCACCCCACCGCATCGGTCACCAAATC
>CAIWEX010000971.1 GCA_903911795.1 uncultured Schlesneria sp. | reverse complement strand
GCAAGTTGAGCCGCCCGGAACTCCCCAGACCGCCCTTCCCGGATTGCCTGCCGCAACCCCTTCAGTAGCTTCTGGTAGTACGCGATGTTATGCCAGGACAGCAAGATCGGACCGAGCATTTCACCCGCAATGAACAGATGTCGCAGGTACGCCCGGCTGAATCGCAGGCAAACGGGACACTCACATTCGGCGTCCAGGGGTCCAGGGTCTGTGCGATGTTTCAAATTACGTAACTTCAATGCCCCACCGCTTGTAAATGCGGTCGCGTTCCGCCCGTTTCGGGTCGGCATCACACAATCGAACAGGTCGATTCCCCGCAAAACACCTTCCAGAATATCCACAGGACGGCCAACACCCATTAAATAGCGAGGGCGATCGGCAGGGAGCATCGGGACGGTAAAATCGAGAGTGGAATACATTTCCTGAGGTGCTTCGCCGACACTCAATCCCCCGATCGCATACCCAGGAAAATTCAGCGGCAACAGGCCGCTGGCGGAATATTCACGCATTTCCTGATGCGTTCCCCCTTGAATAATGCCAAACAGGGCCTGGTCGCTACGTCGCTGAGCGTCCCGGCAGCGAGTGGCCCAACGAGTCGTCCGTTCGACCGCCGTTTTCATCTTTTCTATCGGGGCATCGTGCGGCGGGCACTCGTCCAGGCACATGATGCAGTCCGCACCGAGCTGTTCCTGAATGAGAATGGCCTGTTCGGGAGACAACTGCAGCAGACTTCCATCAATGTGCGACCGGAACACCACCTTTTCGTCATCGATCTTGCGCATCGTCGCCAGGCTGAAGACTTGGAAACCGCCGCTGTCCGTCAGGATCGGCCCGTCCCAGCACATGAACTTATGCAGTCCACCCAATTCAGCAACGACTTCGGAGCCGGGACGCAGCGCTAGATGATAGGTGTTGGCCAAGACCATCTGAGCCCCCGCCTGCACCAGTTGCTCGGGTGTCAGCCCCTTGACGGTTGCCAGAGTCCCTACCGGCATGAACGCAGGCGTCTCCACAGTCCCGTGGGGCGTTTCCCATCGGCCAGTCCGCGCGCCTGTCCCCGGATCAACCGCGTCCAGATAAAATCGAAAACCAGCCACCCAAACCTCCTCGTCACTGTGAAACCGCGACGAGAATACAAAGAGACTTCGTCACACGGAACTACGGTGACTGGATTTGACCTGTTCCGAAGGGAACTGAGAAACGCAGCAACGCTGTTTCAAAAGCCACAACTCCTGCAAGGGTAGTGAGATATCGATATGCACGCTACGTTCTGACGATACGCCGAATTCAAATGCGCTCTGCAAACTCGCAACCGTCGACAAACCTCGCGAACAATGGGTGATCGTGTTAACGTATCGAAATTCCTGACTCCGTCGTTTTCTCAACCCGCATTGAGTACCCCGTTTATGCCGATCCCGTCTGCGCCAACCATGTTGCTGGCTGTGGGTGGGATGGCCTTGCTCCTCAGTCGCTGGCTGCCGACCTCAAGGTGGTACGAAAGAGTCTGGCTGACGGCGATCCTCGGTGCTTGCTGGCTGATCTTTGCCGACGATTGGAATAGCGATCCGCAAATTCTTCACCGCATGACGCCCGGCTGGATTGCCGATTCACTCGCACAGGCCGGGCAATGTCTGGCATTGATCACCGGTGCACTATACGGGCTTGGTTCATTGGGAATCGCCTCGCCACGAGAACGTACCGCCGAGCGATTCGGGTTTCTCAGCCTGCAGATTGCTGGTGCGATGCTGGTCATCTGCGCGAATGACCTGATTTCGCTGGCGCTTTCGCTGGAGATTGTCCAGTTCGCGTCATGGGGGCAGCAACAGCGCCGTCGTGCTGAATCGTGGGATGAGCCCCAAAATCGTATTCTGGGACAGTCGGGCGCTGCGGATGAAATTCCGTTGTGGCTGGGAATCGTTTCCACATGTTGCCTGTGGCTGGGAATTGCATTCTGCGCCTGCCTGACTGCTTCGACGCAGTTTGACGATATCAGACGAGTGCTCACAGATGCTTATGGCCTCCACGGATCTCGTGCAACGATTGGAACTGGTTCGAAACTGGGATTGCTGGCGATCGGTTTGATCGTTGCCGGATTGGGGAGTCGAATTGGTCTGGTTCCCTGGCAGGTTGGCCTGATCGAAAGCAGTCGGCATCTTGATTTCTGGTCGGCAGGTTGTTTGCAATCGATCGGTCAACTGTCAGGAATCCTGGCGCTCACTCGGCTTTGTGGCAGCGTCTGGGTCGGATATCGAGATGAAGTCTTATTGTTGCTGCTGGTGACCGCGGGAATGACCAGCCTGGTTGTTGCCGGCCTGGCGTGCTTAGACTTAAGAAACGGCGAGGGACGCTTGCGGCGCTGGACCAGTTCCGTCGTCATGCTGCAAGGTGCCTGGCTTACTGTCGGCTTGATCGCGGTAACAGCGGATCTCGCCTCGCCCGAACAACAGATGTTTTCGACGTCCAGTGGGCCACTGGGGATTCTGATCTTCGCACTGGCGGCGAGTCAGGTAGCGATGACCGGACTCTTCTTAATGCTTTCCTATTTGGCTCGCGATGGTCGTGACGTGGAGTTCATCGATGAACTGCTGGGGTTAGTCCGATTGCGACCGCTCGCAGCGATAACGCTCGTCGTGATTCTGGCGAGTCTTGTCAGTCAGCCACCGTTGTGGGGCTTTTGGGCAAACTGGCTGCTGCTGATGGCCGGGTTGAACGTCCCCGCAGTCAGCGGTCGTGAGATTCCCACATCGCATGCTGGCCTGATTGCATTACTAATCGCAGTGATGACTGCGTCACTGATCATGACATTAGTCGTCCTGCGATTTGTTCGAGTCCTGCTGCGGGAGCAGCCGATTTCCAGAACCATGCCGCAAGGCAAACGATCTGCCCTATGGGTAAGTTGTTTTTGCGCAGCAGCTCTGGTCGCCGTCGGGTTCGGCCCCGGCGTGGTCGTCAAGGTTGTTTCCAGAGTACGTTTTCCGGAATTCCGTGGAACACCCGAAGTTCCGACCGGTTCCAGTCGTGGATCTGCCACTGCCAGTCGAACTCGGTAGTTGCGATCTGTGGGGTGGCTCGGCTGGCTTTAAGCCGGACATATGCGCTCGAGCGTACCTTGGATACGTCAACTGACCCCTGACCGCTATTCCTCGAAATCCGCTTCCGTCAGAGATTCGTCGTCAAATCCCATGTCGTCTTCAAACTTCTCCGGGTCGCGTCCTTCTTCCATGGCTTTCGCCTTGGCTTCTTCACGTTCGGCCTGATCCGGGTCCATGTCCTTGGAACGGAAATAGAGCTTGATCGGGACTTCCTTGAACGGCAATTGTTCGCGGAAGACTCCCAGCAGATAACGCTTGTAGTCTTCGTCAAACAACTCTGAGGCGTTGCACTTGATGACAATCGTCGGAGGTTCGGTCGCCACCTGAGTGGCGAACAGGATCCGCGGCGTGCGGTTCTGGCGCATCGGGGGCGGCCAGTTCTTGATCGCAGCCCGCAAGACTCGATTCAGATGCCCGGTCGGAACTCGGGTGCGTGCCTGCTTATAAATCGATTGAGCCAGGTTGATCAGCTTCTTGACGTTGCGACCCGTCTTGGCCGTGATGACGGCAATTGGAACATGCCGCATGTGTGCAAAGTTCTTGAACAGATACTCGGCCCATTTCTCGATGTCGGCATCGGCTGCAAGGTCCCACTTGTTCACGACGAAAATACAGGGTTTGCATTCGTCGTGAATCTCGCTCACCAGTTGCTTGTCGACGCGTGAAATCGTTTCCATGCAGTCGAAGAACATCAGCGAAACGTTGGCACGTCGGATACTCCGTTTGGCTCGAACCAGTCCGTACCACTCCACCGTGTTTGCCAGGCTTTTTCGTTTGCGAACACCGGGAGTGTCGATCGCGACAAACGACTTGCCGTCCATCTGGAACCGGACGTCGATGCTGTCGCGTGTTGTCCCCGGGATCTCGCTGACGATGACCCGTTCGGTCTCGGCAAGCTGATTAATGAAAGTACTCTTACCGACATTACGCCGACCGACGATCGCCAGCTTCAATTCTGGATCAACTTCCAGATCTTCCCCCTGCTCGGCTTCGGTATCGTCGGGTTCCGGCAGGTTGTTCAGGATCGCCTTCAGGAGTTCGTCCTGATTGCGGTTCCCTTTCACACTGACGGTGACCAGCGGACTGTCAGCCAGGCGGTAGAATTCGGCCGCTTCGCGGTCGAGCTTCGGGGAATCACACTTGTTGACGACGAGCAGTTTGGGCTTGTCGATTTTACGCAATCTGCGAGAGACTTCTTCATCGAGCGACGTGATGCCGCCGGAGCCTTCGACGACGAACATGATCATGTCCGCTTCTTCGATCCCGATCCGGATCTGGGTGTCGATTTCCTCCGTCAGGTCCCCCACATCGACGATCCCGATTCCACCGGTGTCGACCAGTTCAAAATAGCGGTCTTCAACATGCATCAGGTACGTGACGCGATCGCGAGTCACCCCTGCCATCGGATCGACGACAGAGACGCGCTTGTGCGCCAGCCAGTTCATGATGGAACTTTTGCCCACATTGGGGCGGCCAACAATGGCCACTTTGGGAACGGACATGACAAATCTTCTCGAACAGCAGACGCCCGCTGGCGTCTGACCTGGGACCAGGGACAGACTTCGAAAGTCGAAATCTGCGGCAAGAATCGGGTTTTGAGGCCGATGTACCACGATGATCGCGGACTCGGATCGCACCGCTTGACCGAAGTCGGTCGTACAGCGGCACCAGCCTGCCCGACACCGGTGCTGCCGCGCAGCCGGAGGGCGGGGGCGGTATCATAGCGAAAATCGTCGATTCTTTCAGTCAGGAGCAACAGATTGTTTTCGAGAGACCTCGAACTTTGGGGCCCCCAGTCGTCATTACCGGTTCCCAGCCGATCGGAAGCTGAGGCGTATTGTCGCCGTCTGGCGACGTCACATTACGAGAATTTCCCATTGGTTTCGTGGCTGCTCCCCAAGGGTTTACACCAGCATTTCTACAACGTTTACGCCTATTGCCGCTGGGCGGATGACCTGGGAGACGAGGTGGGTGATCCTGCCAGATCGCTGGAATTGCTGGCATGGTGGCGACAGCAACTGGCCGCCTGCTACGCCGGGGAACGGCGACACCCGGTATTTATCGCTCTGAAACTCACAATTGACGAGTTTTCGATCCCCAGACAGCCGTTTGACGACCTGATTTCGGCGTTTGAACAGGATCAGCACGTTCGGGAATACGATTCCTTCGGCCAGTTGCGTGACTATTGTCGACGGAGTGCCGACCCTGTCGGCCGACTGGTCCTCTTTCTTTGTCGTCAGTCGAACGAACAGAATATCGGCTGGTCCGATTCGATTTGTACCGGTTTGCAACTCGCCAATTTCTGGCAGGATGTCGCTCGCGACTTCGACCTCGGTCGGATCTACCTGCCGCGCGAAGATTACGAGCGATTTGGCTACCGGCGTGACGACTTCGATGCCCGCCGGATCAACCCAGTCTTTTTAGAACTGATGAAATTCGAGGTCGATCGTGCCAGACGGTTTTTGTTAGACGGCCTGCCGCTGATCCCAAACCTCCCGGGCCCGCTTCAGATTGACATCGACCTGTTCGCACAGGGAGGTCTGCGAATCCTGCAAAGGATCGAACAGATTGGATATCGAGTCTGGGATAAACGGCCCAAAGTCACGAAATGGGACGCCATCGGGTTGCTGACTCGGGCTCTCTGGCGACGGTGCTGGAGGTGAGTGCGACCGAACTTGCGGAGATCGCACTCACCCGTCCATTGCCGTGAGAATTGTCGTTTCAGCGATCACACTCAGTCAACGCTGACGACTTCGCCACCACCGCGTGTGACCAATGCCACGAGGATATTGATGTTGACGTCTTGCGACATGAATTTGACGTGTCCGTCGGCGAAAACAACATTGGCTCCCGTGTTATGGAAGCTGTAGATATCCCCCTGTTGATTATTGCAGTTCATCACGCAGGTCCCTGTCCCAACAGCGCTTTTGCCGTCCTGAGAAGTTCCAGTGACGGTGATCCGATTGTCGGCATCGGCCCAGATCGAACCCGTTTGAATAGCCACCGCCGGTGCAGCAACCCAGCCGGTATAATATTGCATGCTCTTACCGCATCGTTCCGAGTACAGGGTGGTGTTACTGGTTCCGTCGATACAAGCCGCGATCGGGGTGATGGCATTTTGCGCCGTGGCACCCTTGGAGCCACCCCCTGGAACGAAAGCAACAGAGATGGAAGGATTAGTGAACGCGATTTCAGCACCCGCAGCATTCTTGGTCGTTTTGACCTGACCGATACCACAGTAATCGCCGACCCAGCCAGTGGGGGTGCATTTGGTTGTCGGGTAGAGTGCCGTACCGTTGATATTGTTGGTTGTCGATCCTGTGGCTGGCGGAGCATAGGCCGCGTTGCCCGTCGCAATGTAATTGGCCGAATTCGTTGGGTATGTCACGATCCCAGGGGTTGGCGTGGATGGACATTGCATGACAGGAAACTTCAATGTCAACGCGCCAACGTTTGACGGATCTGACCAGTCCTTGTTGAAACAGT
>CAIWEX010000970.1 GCA_903911795.1 uncultured Schlesneria sp. | reverse complement strand
TGGAAATCGAGCGGACGCTGCCGTCACAAAGGAGTGCCAGGAAGGTGTTACCCGTAAGCTTGCCGAGTGCCTTCAGCGGATCTTTCGGATCGAAATCCAGTCCACCGGGCTTTGTCCAGATTTCGGCAGTGTCTGGACCGGCTGCAACGGCGAGTATGGTATTTGATGTTCCATCCGTAAACTCCGCGATTTTGGGCGCTGCGTCCTTTGCAAACGGTGCCCCTGGTCCTGTGATGACGTGGATCGATGTCTTACCAGGCTCTTCGACACCCTCGGTCTTGAAGATTTCAGGCATCTGCTCAATCAGGGCCTTGTTGGTTTCGCTGTCCCATGGTTCATCCAGATTGAATTTTTCATACAGCTCCATCTGGCCGATTTCCGGCAGCACATGGACTCGCCAACTCAAGCCTGCCTTACCAGCAGCAGACTTGCCGGCGCCGGGGAACGCTCTATTTGCGCCCTCGTAGAAATGCAGCGCCAGCCCAACCGCCCTGAGATTGTTATTCTTCTCGGTTGCAATCGCAGCTTTGCGGGCCTTTTCAACGGCGGGCTTCAGAATATCGGGAAGCTTGTCGAAACTGGCGGGGATCGATGCCGAAAAGGCGACGCTTGTGCCTGTCTGCGTGATCGTGGCCGATTCGACGATCTGTTCGGCGAGAGTCAGCCCAAGCTTTTGAGTTTCGTCACCGTTTGTGGCCATATTCGCCAGTTGGGCTTTAGCACCTTCCTTGCCGTTATCAAGGAGCGGAGTGAGCATTTCTAACATCTGTTTACTGGCATCCTCGTCTGCAGCAGTCGCGACCACTTCCAGCATCTTGGATCCGGGTTTACCAGTAATGTTGATATGAATTGCCAGTCCATGAACCTGCTGGACGAGTCCGAGACCCGGAACGCCCTCGGCGAACTGAAGTCCCTGCTCAATCAGGGCGGCCTGTGAATCGAGAGCGAAAGCGATCGACACGTCAGCCGAGGCATTGATCTGCGAAATCACTTTAGACGTGCTGGCTTTGCCCGCTTTTTTGGTCGCCAGTGCTTTCACGACATCGGATGCTGAGCCGATCAGAATGGTCTTTTTGTCATCCGAAATCCACAAAGCTGTTTCGAATGGAAATTCATTGATGTGCAGTTTGACTCCGTCGACTTCTTTCTCCTCGCCAAATACCGACAGCAGTCCTTCGGCAGCGGTATCATCGGCCAAGGTACCGATGACAGTTGGAATAGGAGGGCTGGGATCATCCGAACCGCCCTTGACTTCCAGGCCAGCGGTTGACGCGGCTTTATTCACAAATGTCTGATCGAAGACGACGACCAGGCGCTCGATCGCTTCGGGAGCAATCGGCAACAGCTCCATCTGCATCGCCGCTTCTGCGGGCAACATCCCTACCTCAGCCTTGATCAGCTTGTAAACATCCCAGTCGGTGGCGCGACGGGGATTTGCAACGGCTAGGCCAACGACGTCGTCAGCGAGGTACGCAGCTTCACTCAATGCTGCAGAAACGCTGGCGGCGGCGCCTGGGTTGGCTGGCGCTGGAGTATTCCCACCAGCGGGCTTTGTTGCGGTTTCCGTCTTGGTTTCCGCAGGCTTATCGCCTCCCTTGGTTCCGGGTGTTGTTGCAGTCGGTCCGGAATTGGGTGGCGGAGTTGGCTTCTGATCAGGCTTGCTTTGTCCACAGCCCAGCAGCACCAGGCCGAGAATTGATGGGAGGAACGTACGTGGGAAGAGACGTAACATGGGTTTCCTTCTTTTTCATTGACGTGTTGGAAAGAATCGGAACCCAGGATCCGGGTGCAGCGTCCTTGGATTCGTGTGATGGCGCACCATTACCGGTGACCTCGTAACGAGTTGTCTTGTGCGAGCATAGCGATTTCTGTTCGAACGGTGGAGCGACCGAGGGCTGCGCGGAAGGATCTGCCTGGAAACTGAGATTTCCAACTTTAAGGAATGGGTGCCACGGTCTTGGAGTCTGCGACAAGGCCGTGTCTTCGATGGATCTTGAGAATGAGTGCAATTTCAGGGAGACGGCGAAGTGATCGGTTGTGAAATGAGCTGGAAACCAAATTCTGCACGACCTTGTCGCAGACTCCAAGATCGTGGCACCCCCACGCCTGTTCACTTTCCGATTTGAAAACTGTCATTGCGCAACACAAACGGTACGCACCCACGTCGGGGAAGCCCCCGATCAAACGCGTTCCATTTCGGAGGCTTCTGCAAAGCCAGTGAACCCGCCACCTCACCGAGACCGAGAGAAATAGATGTGGGTAACATTGACATCAATTGGCGGGCGCACGTCCAGGCAACTGCTGTCCGAGTTCAAAGATGGCCTTGGTGTCGTAGCGGCGATCATTCGATTCGAACAGACTGCGAACGGCCGCGTGATGGATTTTCATTTTGGTTCCACCGACTCCGATAGCACCGTAGGTGATGATTCCGTTGCGGTCCTTGGCTTTGTCCATCACCGTGACCCCTTCGATCCCGGCGGGATTGACGGCATTGAGATCGATGGCGACTCGAAGCGTCGGAATTGCCTTGAGTTGTTCTGCAGTGATCAATGAAACGCCAGCGGCCCCAGCCGCGACAACCAGTTGGACTCCCGCTGTCGCGGATTGCATTCCCGCGGCGGTGGTGGATTCGCACGGGGTCAGCATGGCACCTGGGAACGATTCCGAAAGCCGCTGGCAGGCCTCTTGCGACCGCTGCAATGATCGTGACGCCAGAGAAACTCGAGCCCCCTGTCCCAGCAGCAACTGAGCAACCCGAAACCCGACAGGACCCGTTCCCGCGAGGACCAGTGCCGAGGTTTCGGCAAGGTTCAGGTGTTTCATGGCACACAGGACTGTAGCGGCCGCCGTTGTGTTGGAGCCGTTCGAATCCATCATGACCGAGACGGAAAATGGCGGGAACAATGTTTTCTTCACGCGTTCGAAGACCGCTTCACCGGCGGGAACATTACTTCCGCCAATGAAAATCGCGGTATGCATCAAGTCTGCCGGGCCACGCGTAAACATCCCGCCGTGGACCAACCCTTCGACGTTTTCCGGTGTGATCCCGCCATAGCTGAAAATTTCGTCGGCACCTGCATCCACCGCAACGACGCGGTCGAACGTACTGGGCAACGGATCTGTATCCAACTGAATCAGGATATTCTTCATGATGCAACCGACAGGTTTGGACAGGGATTAAGAACGAACCCACGGGAAGCTGCTTCCCGTGGGTCGGTAGTTTTCACGCGGAAACCTCAGTCCATCTCCGGTTCAACAGGCATTAAGCAGATGCTGAACAGATCTGTTGGGGTTTCGCAACGCGGGGCTCAGTTGAGTCCCGAGAACGGATGCTTGGCGGTGTCTTTCTTCGCCAGCATTTCGTCGACGCTTGGGGAATTCTTCATGGCGTTTGCAATCGCCATTTTGGTTGCGTCGTAGTTGTACTGGAAAATCTTCTTGTCGTCGGCAGCTTCCCAGTGAATGAAGACGCCACAGACGATCACGAGGTTTTCGCATTGATCCTTGGGGATCACGCCAGCTTCAACCGAATCGGCGACAGCCTTGGCGACAGCGTACTGTGCAGGGCCAAACATCTGAACGGCCTGCTTGGCACCCTTGATGGTGACCTTGGTGATCATGACCGTAGCTGGCTTGACAGCCAGGTTCGGGGTCAACACGGCCAGCAGGTTGCTGTGACCTTGCTTCTGGTCAGCCAGGGCATTGGCGAATGCAGCGCCAACAGGACCGGACTTGTCCCCGATCAGCAGGTCGATGTGTGCAATTTCGTTGCCTTCACCGGCGAGGGCTTCCCCGACATAAAACGACATGGTGTAATCCTTCTCATGAATCTTGAACTGACTGCCCTTTGCCTCCGGTGGAGGCGACTCCGGTCGCGCGACCGGCAACCACGACGGGCCGATGGTGAGAAGTAATACCAATCGCACACGTAGAATTCCAGCCGACGCACGGTGTTTCACCGCTGTAATCGCTTTTTTCAAACCGCGGTGCGTCAGACTGCGGACACGTCTGCGTTCTGATTGTTCCTTTTAGAAACGCAGAGAGCGCAGAGGGCGCTGAGGTAAAGGCCAGTCAAAATCACCTTCCCCTAATCTTTTCTCTGCGAACTCCGCGCCCTCCGCGTTTCTATCTCCTCCATAGGCCGACGGTTGGGACATCGCCGGGGCGGCTGACATGATTGCCGCCTGCTCGGAATGATTTTCCCGCGAGGAATCCGCGAAGAGTTGGCAAACCATCGGCGACCGAGTCTGATGGGGGCACGAACACCAAAGGACTCGCCCGTTGCCATTCCAATTTCCCCAAAATGCACAGTCTGCTTCCTCGAAACTCCCGGCGACACCAACCGCCGATGACTTTCCACCAGGTCGCGAACGTCGGGTGCTGATCGTCGGGGGAAGCACTCGAGCCGCCGCGAGTTCGGCACGGCGTGCGGGACTGCAACCAATCTGCGCGGATCTGTTTGCGGATCACGATACCCGACAAATCGCCGAAGTGATTCCGGTCCGCAGTTTTCCAGAGAGCCTGCCGGACGACGTCGCCCACGTCCAGGCCGATGGCTGGTTCTACACGGGAGCTTTGGAAAATCGCCCGGATTTGATCGAGCGAATGGACCATGCAGGTGCTTCCTACGGTCCCCTCTGGGGAACCCGTTCTGCCGTTTTGAAGCAGATCCGGGATCCATTCTGGATTGCCAATACTCTGCGGCAGAGTGGCCATTGTGTGCTGGAGGTCAAAACTCAGGCAGCGGAGCCCCCGGCTGACGGTACCTGGATGCTGAAACCGCTCAGTAGTGCTGGCGGCCGGGCTGTCAGTGTCTGGAATGAATCTCGTCGATCACAGGGAATCAACGAGCCGGTCTACTTTCAACGCCTCTGTCATGGCGATGTAATGTCGGCAGTTTTCCGATGTGATCCGACGGGAATCTCGTTGCTGGGAATGTCCCGCCAGTTGCCAGGGCATGTTCTCTCCGAGGCCGCAGCCCCCTTTCTATACGGCGGGTCACTTGGTCCGCTTCCCTGTGAGCAGCCGACCGATCACGACTTCGCCCTGGGTGAACGAGTCACCAGCCAATTGCAGTCGCTGGCGAATGGATGCCATTTGCGAGGCATCATCGGAGTCGACTTCATCAGCGATGAAAACGGAATCCCCTGGATGCTGGAGGTGAATCCCCGGTACACAGCGTCTGTTGAGATCCTGGAACTTTCCAGCCAGCAGTCATTTGTTGAAAAACCCGGCGACGAATCCCGTTTGCGATCGTCGAACGAACGGCCGGTTGTCATGAAACTGATCGTGTACGCACCGCGATCGGTCGTGATCGGCGACTTGACTCAACTTGCTTCCATCGACGTTTGGAAGATCCCCGGCATCGCGGATATTCCCGTTCCAGGGAGCCAAATTCAGGCGGGATGGCCGATTTGTACGGTCTTCTCACACGGGACAACCGAAGAAGAATGTGTCGCCAGATTGAAGCGTCGGGTTGACACGGTTTGGAAAATGGTCAACTATCGAGGTGATGAGCCCGTCGAACGGTTTCAGGAGTGAAGCCGGGGGAGTGCCAAAGGACTTGCCGCGATGTCAATTTCCGTCATGCCGGATGGCCAGAAATCCCCTCACATCTTCGTTTCCGAATCCGCTGGTGTCGTGCCGTCGTTGAACGTCCCAATTCCGGTCGATAAGATCAAATTGGGTGACAGCAGATTGTTTGTGTCGACCTTAGCCTCCTAATCTTTCAGAAGAACATGACGAAAGCGACCGACATCCGCATTCGCAGTACCAACTGCACATTCGAGTCCGTGACGTTTCGGACTCCCATCAAATTCGGCGGACGCGTACAGTCCAAGTCGTTCCTGATCAATGTCGACGTGGAAGTCGAATCGCGCGACGGCAAACGCCACGCCGCCGGCTTCGGCAGCATGCCCGTCGGCAATATCTGGGCCTGGCCGTCCGACAAGGTGACCGCCGAACAATCCGAAGACGCGATGAAACAGTTCGCCGAAGCGGTTGTCGAACTGGCGTTTGGATGCAGTGAAACGGGACATCCCCTCGAACTCTCGTATCACCTGTCGGCCGAATACGAACACCTCGGCAAGACGCTTTCCAACCGTCTGAAGCTTCCAGAGCCAATTCCAAAGCTGGCTCTGGCTGTCGCGGCGAGTCCCTTTGACGCCGCACTGCATGATGCGTACGGGCGGCTTCACGGAATGAACAGCTACGATACGCTATCGTCCAAGTTTGTTTCGTACGACCTTTCTGAATACTTGGACAAGCAATTCGCCGGCGAGTTCCTCGACAAATACACGTTGCGTCAGCCCAAGGAGCGAATGCCCCTGTATCACCTCGTTGGAGCTCTGGACCCGCTGACCGATGCCGAAATCGTCACAAAGGTTGGCGACGGACTCCCCGAAACGTTGGCACAATGGATTCCGTTCAACGGCTTGACTCACATGAAGATCAAGTTGGCTGGAAATGATTTTGACTGGGACGTGAATCGGACCCTGTCCGTGAATCGCGTTGCCGAGGAAGCTCAGGCGGCGCGCGGATGCACTCAGTGGTATTACTCCGCCGACTTCAACGAGAAATGCCCGAATCCGGAATACGTGATCAGTTTCCTCAACAAGATCAGGGAAGCGTCACCCGCGACGTTCGATCGGATTCAGTACATCGAGCAACCGACGCATCGCGATCTGAAGTCACATCCGGACCACCGGATGCACGAAGCGGCAAAGCTGAAGCCGGTTGTCATTGACGAGTCCCTGACCGACTACGATTCACTGCTGCTCG
>CAIWEX010000969.1 GCA_903911795.1 uncultured Schlesneria sp. | reverse complement strand
CGAACGACCAGCGTCACCGGGCCGCGCCGATGACGCGTTCCATTTTCCAAGACCGGATCGCGGCTCCGGTGCACGCGCTAGTTCGGCGGCGGCGCTGGTCTCACGGTCGATCTGAAGTCACGAAACAGTTTGGCTAAGGCCTCACCGCCATCGTAGAAAGGCAGATTGCCGAGTTCAGCAAGCACGACAGTCGTCCACGGAAGGCTGTCGGACAAGTGAAATACGCCGGACACGAATTCGGAAAGCCGCAAGCAACCATGCGGCGGGTTCATGCCGCAAGAGATCCCGTCGATTAACGCCACAACGTCGCGGAGGCTCTCCGCATTCGCGTAGAACATGTGTGGGCGTCGGCACACGTCGTCAATCAGCTCAAACGTCGAATCATCGTCGAGGGTGCGTTTTTGGAGCGGCATTGTGGCATCACTTCGTCTCAGGCGACGAACGACAGCCGTAACCGGGCGGCCGCCAAAAACTCTGATTTCAAAACCGACGTCATCGGCCGCTCCGGTTCACGGCATTGTTCGCAGTCAAACTATTGTAGGTGATTGTGAGCACGGCAAAGAAGTGTGTCGTTTCGGATTCACGAACCGGCATCTAGCGCTTGCGTCTGGGATTCGTCCTTCAGCCAATCGGGCAACGGTCGTGGGCTCTCCGGTATTCCCAATACGACGTTTGATGTCGCACTTAATCTTAGCGTCGCCGGATACCAGAACGACAGTGAGGCACATCTATCGCAGACAACATGTCGCTCAGCTACGTAGTAGCCGCGGCGCAAATCATCTGGAGGAGTACGTGGTGGGTCGTTGCGTCCGTTCACTGCTCGTTTTGCAGCATCCCGACCGAACTCTGCGCCGCAGTGAGGACAGGCGATGCCCGCCAGAACTCCAATTTGCTCAGATTTGTCGCTGTACAACACCCATGCGCAAACGGAAAAAATGAGTATTGGCACAGCAATGACCAGTGCCCAAATGCTCCAGAGAAAAATCGTCAACACGAAGTAGAGTGTCATCTGATCTGCGAACGACCAAGGTAACTTGCCCGCGATAAACAACGGGCTTCCAATCAATAAGCCAACACTGTGAACCGCCACGGGCTGCGGGTCAAGTTGACCGATTGGTTCGGCCTGCTACATGAGATGGCCCGCGTACGGACGAAACGTGATGCACGCTTTAAGTACCACGATTTAAGGTCTGGCTGGGATCTTCCCTGGCCACTTGAAATACTGGGTGAAGATATTCGACCGAGAAAATACCTCCGCTCGCGTCCGGCGACCATCCAGCATTGATGGCAGAAAGGGCGGCCTCACGAACAAATGATGGTTTGATTATGAACGGTTCGGATGGGGCCGTATCAAGAACCCAACCTGCTGCCGCAGGTGGCCAATGAACGCGCAACCGCTGCCCTTGGGGCGAAGCTAAAACATCTAGAGTACCATCAAACCGCCATTTGAATGGCCGGCCGTCGATATTGATATTTCGCCACCCACGCAGTTTGTTGGGCCAAGCCATTTGGAATAACTCTGGATGCTCGGAAGTTTGAACTCCCCCTCTTTTGGGGCCGAACGTTCAAGGTAACTTGCCCGCGATGAACGACGGGCCTCCAATCAACACGCCAATACTTTGAACCACCAGCGACTGCGGGTCAAGTTGACCGGCTGGTTCGGCCCTCTGGGAATCCTGCCCCCCCCTTTTTTGCTGACTCCCTCGTTGCTGTTCTCCAGTCGCATTGAGACATAAATCAGTCTGGTCGGGACTTGCGAGGCCAGTCATGGATGTGATTCAGTTGACATGAGTTCGAGACCACGCGTCGCCGATCGCTTCGTCGATTTACTGCCGAACGTTCAAGGTAACTTGCCCGCGATCAACGACGGGCTTCCAATCAACACGCCAACACTCTGAACCACCACCGATCGCGGGTCAAGTTGACCGATTGGTTCGGCCCAGTTGGTCTACTCAGGGTGGTAAGTTCCATTTGCCAGTCCAGACATAAATGCTTGAGGGTCTGTAACGAACTTTTGCGCGTTCGAATTGGCAACGGCCGCAACAAGACTTTCGACGCAGGGCTCCGCCACCATTTGGTGTGTTAACACCATTACCCAATCGCACAACTTGGCAAGCGAGACGACGCCTGCCGCGAAGTCAGAGTACGGCTTACCAGGACAGATTCGACAAGACACGGAAACAACTTTTGCCTCCTCGTACAGGACATGGATACGGTTGCCGTTTTCCTCGCCCCACATAAGTCTTTCCGGCGACCACGAATGATACCGTGACACGAATTGGTCAATAACGCAGGTGACATCGATTGCGGGCTGCTGAGACCAAGCCTCTTCGTAGTCACTATCGTTCAATTGATCAGGTAGGACGTTGTACCGGCGGAGGAGCGGTTGTCGCGGAAGAAGCCAGAAGCAATATTGCCATACGGCCATACGCGGTCCTCTTTCTTCTCGCCGAACTTGTATTTCTCACAACAGAAAGCATTGAGAATACTTTGCGGCCAAAAGATGTCAAGTCCTTTCTGGCCTTGGAGTTGATGTTGTTTCT
>CAIWEX010000968.1 GCA_903911795.1 uncultured Schlesneria sp. | reverse complement strand
CTGATTCGTGATGCCTTGCTCGCTGTCGGGGGAAACCTTGACCTGACGATGTACGGCCCCAGCATTCTCGACAATACGCCACGCCGAAGCGTTTACCTGCGAGTCAAGCGGAGCGAACTGCTGCCGATCATGACGATGTTTGACGCCCCGGAACCGACGCAAAGTATCGGGGAACGCGTCAGCACGACCGTACCGACGCAGGCCCTGGCGATGATGAATTCCCCATTCGTTCGTCAACAGGCCGAAAAACTGGCAGCACGTATTCGGGCGACGGACGACGTTCCGTTGGCAACGGCTGTTGAAAATACGTATCGCACGACGTTCTCACGTCCTCCGACAGATTCAGAGCGGGAGCGAATGCTCGCGTTTATTGAATCACAGCGAACAGCCGCGGGCCAAACCCCGGATGCTGCCAGACGAGCCTTGGTGGAGTTCTGTCAGATCGTTCTCTGTTTGAATGAATTCGTTTATATCGATTGATGATACCCTGATTCGATACAAGCGACGCCATCTTCCGGCTCGTTTTGATTCTCAAGAAATTACCGCTCAGTAGACCACTGACGAAGGAGTTTTTCCTGTCATGTTCAGCTTTCATACTCCCACTGATCTCGTTCTGCCGACACGACGCCGATTCCTTCAGGAGGCTGGTCTTGGATTCGGGTCGGTGGCGCTGGCCAGCATGCTGCATGGAGAAACACGAGCCGATTCTGTCGCGGCAGATCCGCTGGCACTTCGGTCACCCCATTTTCCTGGCAAAGTCAAATCGATCATCTGGCTGTTCATGACTGGGGCGCCGTCACAGGTCGACACATGGGATTACAAGCCCGAACTGCAAAAGCGAAATGGCGAAGTTCTGGCGGGGGCCGATCCCAAAACAGGGTTCTTCACCACCAGTGGTAAGTGCCTGAAGTCCCCGTTCGAATGGAAGCAGCACGGCGAATCGGGGTCATGGGTCTCGGACCTGTTTCCTCATTTGTCACAGCATGTCGACAAGATGTGCTTTCTCCACTCGATGCATCTGCGCCAGAACAATCATGCTCCAGCATCGATTGAATTGATGTGTGGGACAAATCGTCCAGGGTTGCCGGCATTGGGTGCGTGGATGACGTACGGCCTGGGATCGCAGAATCAAAGTCTTCCCTCGTACGTTGTGCTGCATGACACCCGTCCACGTGGTGACGACCAGATCTGGTCCGCAGGATTTCTTCCAAAGTCCTATCAGGCACTGGCTCTCGATGCGCGGCGTAAGGAATCGATCGATAATCTCGCACGCGATGCCAAGCACACGGACACTCAGCAGCGACAACAACTCGATCTGATCCGCCAGTTGAACCAGGAACATGCCGGAACTCGTCCGACTCAGGCAGACCTCGCCGCTCGCATCAATTCCTATGAACTCGCATATCGTATGCAGATGGCTGCGCCTGAAGCGTTGGATCTCGCTGCAGAATCGCAAGAGACCCACAAGCTCTACGGGATGGACAAGCCGGAATGTGCCACGTTTGCTCGCCAGTGCCTGCTGTCACGACGACTCGTTGAGCGGGGTGTCCGATTCGTCCAGATCTTTGCAGGTAAAGGTGTGGGGGGCGATGGAAGTGTGAACGATGTCCCGTGGGACTGCCATTCTGATGTCCAGACGAACCATCGCTCATGTGGAGTGCACACAGATCAGCCCGCCGCAGCCCTGCTGGCCGACCTCGATTCGCGTGGTCTGCTCGATTCAACACTCGTCATTTGGGGTGGCGAATTCGGACGGACATCCGATTCGCAAGGGGATAAGGGACGCGATCACAACCCCAACGGCTTTACGATCTGGATGGCCGGGGCTGGTGTCAAAGGCGGTTTCCATTACGGAGCGACCGACCCTTTCGGCTACAAAGCGGTCGAGAAAAAGGTCCATGTGAATGACCTGCACGCGACCCTGCTCCATTTGCTGGGCCTGGAGCACACCAAGCTGACCTATCGATTCAACGGTCGCGATTTCCGTCTGACCGACGTTGGCGGAGAATTGCTGTCCGAAATTCTGACTTAAAGACGTTTCAGCAGGCCCGCAGGTCGTTCGCCAGTTCCGCTTGAGTGCGTTTCGGCGGGGTCGGGAGACGTCGGGATACCGGTGCCGAACTCTGCCACGAGCCCCGCGCCGAACGCGCGGGCTTCTTCCCGGGAGGGCGAGGCTCCCGCCGAGCCGCGATGGAAATATTTCACGTCTGATTCGCGGCCCGG
>CAIWEX010000967.1 GCA_903911795.1 uncultured Schlesneria sp. | reverse complement strand
GGCCGAACTTGGCGGGCACGGCGAAATCCACCTGGTTGGTGGCGATGGTGAATTCCCGGCCGAAGGCGCTCCATACCTGCACGTCAATCTTCGGCCCGTAGAACGCCGCCTCGTTAGCGACCTCCACGTAGTTGATGCCGGATTCGATCAGCACCTGGCGCAACGTGGTTCAAGTTGGGCAAAACTTTTCAATTTCAACTCGCGTATCCGCGATTCACAACTCTTCCTCTTCTTCGGATTCAAATTTGAACAGCGGGCCGAAGTTATAGCGTCACTGCAATGCGGGACTCACGCCAATCTTCCCATTCAGCGGGCTTTTTTTCAATTGCTCCCATTCGTTTGTGTTCGGGAAACGCCCGGCTTCGTGGAAAGTTGAAACAACCCAGTTGTCGGCGGCATCAATGATGGCGAGTTCCAGCGGCGATGCCATGGAAAGTGAGCGGATAACTTCCAGGTCTTCGTCGGGGATTAAAGGCTTCGTCTTCTTGGTGCGCGCCACATTTTGTTTCTGAAAATCCGACTCCGCCGCCTTGATAAAGGCATTGACTCGATCAGAGTTCTCCAGCGGCTCGTCCAACAAGGAGAAAGCTTTCAAAAGCCGCTTCGCCAGCCAATCACTCTGATTGATGTAGGAGAGGAACTTTAGGAGCTTCTTGGCCCACGCTTCATTGTGCTGAATCAAACGGTCTCGGTGTTTCAGCGCCAGCGCGCACAGATTTTTGTCGGCCAGTTCAGAGCCGCGCAGATACGACCAGTCGGTGAGTTGCAACTTTAACGGTGGGTTTTTCTTCTTCTGCTGGTAGTCCGTCAGCAGGACGAGGACATCGTGCTCGCTGCCAAGCAGTCGCTCATACGCCGAAAAGAATGGCTCGCTGGTGCAATAGTTTTCCGACGGTGATTTGACGCCAAGATTCAGGTCCGGGAGATCAACCCCACGCGCTGGATTGATGCGGAGGATGATTTTCTCCTGTGCGAACAATCTTGTTTCGATGACAGCAACCAGAAGCATTTCGACGACACTGCCAATTGTTTTCCCATCGAGATTGGGAAGCGTCCCGTTCTTCTTCAGAGTGGCGAACCAGTGGGGCAGAACTCCTCCTCGTCCGATGCGCTGGAGCACAGGCTCAAGCTTGCTGAGTCCCTTGCCTTGTAGCGATTGGTTCACCGCTTGGATGAGGGAATCTAGGTTCGTGCGAACCTGTTCGCGAAGCTGGTCTTTGTTCTTCATTTTACTTTTTCGTTCAGCACCAGCGCCAACTGCGAAACCGCTGGCTCTGGAATCTCAGACCGCTCGCCTTGTATTCGGCGAAAGACCCACTCGATCAGTGGAGGAGGCACTGCGTTCCCGTAGAGTGAATACTGGTCATAGACTGAAACCGTCGAGCAGTGGTCGTCAGGGAATCCCTGCAATCGAGCGTATTCAACATTGGTCAATCGCCGGAAGCACGGGCCAATTTTGTATCGCTCGTAGTGGCGACTTGTAGCTGCCGTCAGCGTTGGCGCAACCCCTCGAATGCCGAAAACCGTGTAGCCCATCCTCGCCCCACCCGCTTGATTACTAAGAATCTCAACCCCATCAACGAACCGGCAAACTTCATCGTTCTGCGCCAGACGAGGCTGCATGGTATGCGTGAAGTCGAACTGCGTAGGCACATCTTTCTGCAAAACATCCGCAAGTGTGGCAGCAGGTTTTGCATCAGAAAAAACTGGAAGGTCGATGGCAATGAAACGTCCGTTCTCCGCGAATCCCCAAGTTGGAAATCTTTCCCCGTGGCGCTCAATTGGAAGCCAGCTTTTAAGGTCGTGAAGGTAATCCAACTGGACATCGTTCAGTGAATTAAAGTCCTGAGTTGGCGAAAGTATCGAATGTTCGCGGTAAGAACGCTCACGAGTGCCGACAATCACGATGCGCTGGCGATTTTGCGCGAGGCCGAAATGCACCGCGTTCAAAAGTCGCCACTCAACACGATACCCGATGCTAGCCAGCGCTGTGAGAATAGTGGCGAAGTGGCATC
>CAIWEX010000966.1 GCA_903911795.1 uncultured Schlesneria sp. | reverse complement strand
GCACATCGGGCAACAGGAGATCCCGTTGTTGTACCCGTTCTGTTGCCGGTTCAAGAGTTAGATCCCGGAACAAGCAATCCGCTCGTTGGGACGTCCGGAGTTTGCGACGAGGCGTACATGCTGGCGTTGCGCAACACACCAGCATGCCCACTCTTTCTGGCACTTGCAGTACCGGATAGCCATCGAATCCTCTCCCTTGCGCAAGCGACGGACGGATTTGGAGTTGCGCAGGAAAACAATGGTGGGGGCGTCGACGTTACAGACTGGTGGAACGATGAGTTCATTCAGGAACTAGTTTCGAGCGCCACGAAGCGTCATTCGTGGAGTTCCGACAGTCAACGAAGTCAAGCCGTTAGCCTCCTGCGTGCGGCCATCGTAGCTGCCGACGGAGCCTCGGGTCACGATGCACGTCGAACGAGTTGTTGGAATGTACTCTCGCGTGCTCTCTCGATCACTGGAGCTTCGTCCGAGTTCCCGCATCACTGGAGTCAAGCCTGCGGATTTCCACCAAGTTTAGGAACGGGGATCGACGCCCCAGAGCAATCCCGAGTTCTGCAAAGGCTCGCGGATCGCCTCGTTGATGACGGATACCAGAAGACCCTAAGCGCACTATCTGATGACGCAACTGAACCTGAGCGTGAGTCTCTAGAACAGTGTTTCCGCCATCTCCGAGAGCGTTGCAGCGTGCCCATCCAACTCAGGGAGTGGGTCCCGAGCTACTACGGTCCCGACCAAGGCGCTGTAGTAGGCAATGCGCCGGCATGGTGGAGTTGCCTCACGGTTGAACGACTGGCGGAACTCTTGCAGGAAGATGGCACGGCCAGTGAATCGCTTCGAATCAGATGTACGAATGAGTTGTTGGCTGCTCGCGGTGGACTCCCAGCAGTGGTACTTGACGCGGTAGAGATGAAAGTGGAGCTGCCGAGTGGTGAGGTTACAAGTTGCGAGGCCTCCTTGGCGCGGATCAGTGGCGGAATGGCTAACAGGGCGAGCTGGAATCTCCTGCTTGGCCCGAGCGCTACGCACCGTGATTCTGCGGTCCCCAATCACCGGCTTCCGATTCGGTACACGGTGGAGGCGCCAGGCTACAAGAAGGGCGCTATGCGCGTCATTTCTCTGGCCCACTGGACACCAGGGATAATTGTGTCTGCTAGAAGTGCGAGCAAGCTGACGCTTCCGCGAGCACCAAGCGCAGCAGACCAGAGCACGCTTGAGTGCCATCTCGTAATGGAAGGCGAGGGACGACACTACCTAGACTTCTATACGCGCGCGGGAGTGACAGTAGACAATGTCGGCATTGGGCAGGACATCGCAGCGGGTGAAGCCCTCGCGAACTGCGCGGTCACCGAACTAGCCGATGGACATTTCGGTTGCGAAGTCACTGCAACCGGTGAATGCAGTTATACGTTCACCGTTTCATACTCCGAGGCGCAAGAACCTGCGCAGTTACGAATTAACTTGACGAGTTCGGAGCTACCCTCGGAAGCATGTAGCAGTGAGTTCGAACGACTAGTCAGGCAGAACAAACCAGCTGATCGAAGCAAGACCGCACTGGTCGTGCAGGTCGACAGACAGGCGCGTTTGGCAGATCTACAATCGGGTGTCTGACTGACGCATTCGTTCGAAAATCGTTCTATCCTGTCGTCCTCAGCAAAGACTCTCGTAGTGCTTGGCGGCAGCCCAACTGGGACAATGTAAAGGGAACGGTACTCTCGCAGGGCGCCTTCCTCCACGACCCACGCCCAACGCTGGAGGAGATGAAACCACCCGAACAATTTCTCAAGGCCCGGGAAGTAATCGCTCGACGAATTCGGGGCCCAGAGGG
>CAIWEX010000965.1 GCA_903911795.1 uncultured Schlesneria sp. | reverse complement strand
TGGCAGCGTGGGGCGCAGGTCTCTGTGTGGCGACTCCTTTTTATTCTCCCTACCCTCGATTAATACTTCCACTATTGATATCGCTCTGGCTGGGAGCCGGTCTCATGGTCCAGAAAATCATCGATGGAGACGCACTTCGCAGTGGAGCAGGCTGCGCAAGATTCGTATCAAGTCTTCGATTCGAATTTTGTGTGCCGCTGGTGATGGTTTGCATGATCGCCATTCGGTGCCAGATTGGATCATTTCACGCCTGGCAGGACCGATCACAGTTCGCGGCAGATATTCAAAAATTGGTTGGCAAGATCAAGGATAGGACCGCAGCTTCGGGATACTCACGCGACGAAGCCATTGTTTTCGTGGTTGGACATCCGCCGACGTTCTTCGCTTTTAAAGGAGAAGGATTGTCTCTGGTCGCACCGATTCAGCACTGGGTAATTGCTGAGCGACAAAATCACCCCACATTCGTGGCTTATGTAGATTCACGAGTTGTCGTATCGGGCCGGGATGCGAAGCTTGTCGTTGGGTCGACAGTATCAAGCATTCCAAGTCACTTCGTCGTCATGGACGAACCTGACTGCTTCGAGCGGATGAAATTTAATTGCGTGTGGGTCGAAATGCTTCCGTAAATTTTCATCTTGTCGCGATCCCGCATTCGCGGATACATTCCCGCCCTCAATCCCTCCCCCACATACAATCAGCTTCCCCGTCCGAGCTCCCTCGGCGGGAGTGTCCTATTTGCAAGGAAGAAATTATGGACGACGCAGGAATCCCGGAACCATCACGGCGGCGACTGGGGCGTGGTCTGAATGCATTGCTCGGCTCTGGCGTCATGGGTGGTTCTGACACCCCGGAAGCGGGAGATCAGTCGGTCGTTCACGTCGACCTGATCGAACGGAACCCGTTCCAACCCCGTCAGGATTTTGATCAGACCGCCCTGAACGAACTGGTCGACAGCATCCGCCAGCACGGGGTGCTGCAACCGATCCTGGTCCGCTCGGCTGGCGGTGGGTACCAGTTGATCGCGGGTGAACGTCGCCTGATCGCCGCTCGCAAGGCGGGTCTGCAGGAAGTCCCCTGCCGGGTCCTGAGCCTGACCGACCAACAAGTCAGCGAAGTCGCCCTCGAAGAAAACCTGAAACGCCAGGACCTGAACGTCCTCGAAAAAGCGACTGCGTTCCAGGACTATCTGAATCGGTTTGGCTGTACGATCGAAGATCTGTCCCGGCGTCTCAGCCTGGATCGTTCGACGGTCAGCAACATGCTCCGACTGCTCGAACTGCCGGAAGCGGTCAAGACGGACCTGATGGCGGACAAGATCTCGGGTGGACACGCTCGTACGCTGCTGTCACTGAAAGACAGCAGTCAGCAGGAAGAATTCAGCCAGCGAATCCAGAAGGAAGGGCTGTCGGTCCGCAAGACTGAAGAAGCGGTCCGTGAAGTCCTGGCCGAAAGCGGCGACATCCTTCCGATGAAGGGGAAGAAGCCGAAGTCGGAAACAGCCGTCGTGGAGCTGACCCCTCATGTGCTGAGCCTGCGAGATCAGTTGCGAGATTGGCTCGGTGCCATGGTTGAGATCAAGCTGTCGGCCAAGGACAAAGGGAAGATCATCATCGACTTCCAGTCGTCCGACGACTTCGAGCGGATCGTCGGCAAGTTGCACCGCGCCGCCTGAGATAGAACAGTCGCGTTCAGCGCGGGGTCGCTCCACATCGCGCGTTCGGCGCGGGTCTCCCGACCCCGCCGAAACGGCCGACCGCCAGGTCTCCCGTCTTCGACATCGCGGGTCAGAGTGTGAACGCCCCCAGAGCAATCGACATTTTCAATGTAGGATGGTGGGCTGGCGCAGAGAAGCGTAACGAGTCCGACCTTCAGCCCTGTGTCCGCGCACAGTATGCGATGAGCGACCCGAAGGGCGCGAGATTCTGAATCGAACCTACTCGTCGCCATGTGAACATCTCTCGCGACCTTTCAGGACGCAGATTTTGATCCGTTCCTGGTTCACAGGGCTGAAGCCCTGTGCTCTGTGCTTGTGGGCCTTCAGCCCAAAAACGGCCACCGTTCGGTAGCGTGAAGGTCGCGATAGTTGCGATGTCGGATTGTTACGGCGTTTCGATCTCGCGCCGGCAGACCTCGTCCTCTCGTTCCACGTGAAACGCTGCCGACTGGGTTGTCCCTTCAGTATTTTCCGAACAGGTCGTTTGGCAAACGCGAATGACAGCGTTTCAGCCCTGTGCCTCCGGACAGAACTCGATGCGCGACCTGAAAGGTCGCACGACACCTTTTGGTTGCGTTATGGTTTCGATTCCTCCGAGCCAAACCGAGTCCACCCGTTCCACGTGAAACGCTGACGGCTGGGAAGTCCCGCCGATGTTTGCCGACTGCGACGTTCGAATTCCAGCCTCGGCGATGTGGGCCTAGCCACCCCGACAAACGAAAAAGCCCCCGTCGAATGACGGGGGCTTTTTTCTGAAAGTCGGGATGACAGGATTCGAACCTGCGACTTCTTGGTCCCAAACCAAGCGCTCTAGCCAAGCTGAGCTACATCCCGGAAGGCACGTTGCGGCGACAGTCTAGGGGGGATGCTTCAACTCGTCAACACGGTCTGGCAAGAAAGCGAAGATTGGCCAGAAACGGATCCGTAGCCGCCAGGCTCACGACCCCTCTCGCACACTCAAGTCGGTTCGATCGCCGTTTTGCGTCCCAAATATTCCCTCCTCTCCGCAAAGAGAAGTTTAAACAACACTCGTCTGGACAACACGCGTTTAAACGTCTATTATCTTTGGGCGTGTAAAAACCGCGATTCACCCAAGGGAAGCCTGTGCCGGAATCTGTTTCGAATTCTCTGGACGCCAGTCCGAAACCGGCCGTCGTCACGTTGATCTACGCAGGACTCCTGGTCTTGGCGATCGGACTGTTCTTCGTCATCCGGTCATTTGGCGAAGGGCTCCAGCCTGGTACCCACGTCCATGTCAGTCTCGTAAAGAAGTCCGCTGCCGGGCATGGCCAGCTTTCAGAAGTTCTGATTTCTCTGGTCACGATCATGGTGGCCGCACGCCTCTTCGGAACACTGTTTCAGCGAATCGGGCAGCCGCGCGTGATCGGCGAAGTGGTGGCAGGAATCTTCCTTGGTCCATCCTTGCTGGGACGACTGGTTCCGGCAGCGACCGTGGTCCTGCTGCCGCCAACTGCGATTCCGGTCCTTGGGATCCTGGCCCAACTTGGCGTCATCCTCTACATGTTCCTGGTCGGTCTGGAACTCAACTCCGGCTTGCTGCGTTCGCGGGCGCACACGACTATCGCAATCTCACACGCAAGCATCGTGGCTCCATTCCTGCTTGGGGCATTGCTTGCGCTTGCCGCATACACTCGCTATGCACCTCAGGGGGTGGAATTCACCAGCTTCGCGTTATTCCTCGGAGTCGCCATGGCGATCACCGCGTTTCCGGTCCTGGCGAGGATCCTGACAGACCTGGGGATCGAACAGACCGAATTGGGAGTGATCGCGCTCAGTTGTGCCGCAGCCGACGATGTGACCGCCTGGTGTCTGCTGGCGTTTGTTGTCGGAATCACACGTGCGGACGTGTCTGGTTCAGTGATGACGACAATGTTGTCGCTGGGGTACATCGCTCTAATGTTTGCTGTGGTCCGGCCGCTCCTGGCACGATTCGCCTCGGTGAAGACCAGTAAGGAACTGACAGCCTGGCTGCTGGTTGGTGTGATCGCCTCGGCGTTCGCCACGGAATCGATCGGGATCCATGCGATCTTCGGAGCGTTTCTGCTGGGAGCCATCATTCCGCATGATAGTGAAGTCGCAAAGTCGTTTCGCCAGAAACTGGAAGATATCGTCTCGATCCTGCTGCTGCCGACGTTCTTCGCGATCACGGGGGCGAGGACTCAGATCGGCCTGGTTTCGGAACCCCTGGACTGGGTGTTCTGTGGGGTCATCATCATCGTGGCGACTGTTGGAAAGTTTGGTGGCACGGTCGCCGCCGCACGAGCAACAGGTCTCGACTGGAGGACATCCTCATCGCTGGGTGTCCTGATGAACACGCGCGGCCTGATGGAATTGATCGTCCTCAATATCGGGTTAGACCTGGGAGTGATTTCGCCAACACTGTTTGCGATGATGGTCCTGATGGCACTCGTCACCACGATCGCCACGACGCCAATCCTGAAGTGGCTGGCTCCCGAGACCAATTGTCGTTCCACGTGAAACGTCCCACCGATCAGGCGTTCGAATTTTGGGAGGGAGCCCAAAAGCAGAACGGGCATAGCCGTGGAGTCGTGAACTCAGTAAACGGTCGTGACGAGTCTGCAAACCCTCCAATGGTCAATGGTGAAGCTTCCCACCAATACAACAGAACGCACGCGATCACCAGTCACGATTCGTCGGCTTTTTCACCACGAAGCACACGAAGGACACGAAGGGATCACTGAACGAAAAGCTTGAACTACTACCTGATTCTCTGGACGCCACGAAAGGCAGGGGACAAAAGTAGAAACCGCTGAACAGTCGTTGACGGAGAGTCGTCGAGTTTAGGTGGACGGTTCAATCTGTGTTCTGGCCGATGCGCCACAGAACTCCTGCAGGGTCGGAAAGACAGAAGTCATTCATCCTCCACGGCTGAGTTTCAATGCCTGTGCATGTGACTCCGAACTTGGAGACGACGCCGCTTGCCTGGACATGATTCCACCAGGCTTCGACGTCTTCCACAAGGATGTGCATCATGAAGTTCTCGGCCAGGCCCTCGGCGCAGAAGTCTTGCAGCAAGAAGCTGACATGCCCGAAATGGAAGTAGGCGACGCCTCCGCCTTCGGAGGCCATGGTGAAACCAAGGTCCTGGTAGAACTGCTTCGATACCTCGAAGTTCTTGGATGGTACGAACGCCTTGATTTCCGTGACACCGAGATTCGCCATTGCCGCTCCCTGCGAGGCCTGTCTGCCGTACTTCAGGATGGAATTTTTTCGGTCGACAAACTCCCAGCGATCGCCTCCCGATGAAAGCTTACAGGTATGCCTGATGCGGTAAACCTGCAAGTCACGATTGACGCGGGGCATCTCAAGGTCTTCTCCCTATGCTTCTGTCATCCGCGCCATCCGTGTTGCTACACCGCTTAGTCCTCAACACTTTCCGTGGCGATCTTTGTGTAGACGGCTTTGGCCTTGTCGTACGCAGCTTTTGCGGCGGTCCTCTCTTTTTCGCGGATACGACCAACCTTCGCGTTCCAGCAGACGTCAACTGCCTGGGCGCACCAATCCGCACTCTTTCGGCTCGCTCGAATCGGCTTGTTGTCGATTTCGACGAAGACGGGATTCGTATGGCATGACGGGAAGACTCGCAGCGCCACCCAACTGGATTGCTTCAGTTCTACGTCAAATTCCAGCTTCTGAATCGAACCGTCGGCGGGGATCGCCCTGGTTTGGACTGGCTTGCCATTCACGATCACTTCGACAGGAACTGTACGAGTCTCGCGGATGCGGCTTCGCTCAAGATGCCAGTACGGCTTTTCATCCAACCTTCGGGCTCGAATAGCATTCGTAATGGCATCCGGTTGTTCGGCAAGTAGCGCGGCAGCGTCGCAGGTGACCCGAACTTTTCCAGATTGTTTCAGTGGCAGATGGCTCGGTTTTGACGTAGGAAGGGTTTCGCCGACGGCTAACCCATTAACGGCGAAGTCGAACAAATGACTGAGCCCATCTCCGCAGTAACTGCGGCCGTCCTTCAATCCCTGGATCCAGTCTTCGTAGGTCAGTGGCTTGTCCTTCGGAAGTTTCACATAGATCCGGCCCAGTCCGACTTTGTCTCCATAGATGCAGGGAAAATCGGTTTCGCCGCTGATACGTGTCTCCATGCCGCAATTAAGTGTGTGATACCAGATGTTGAGTTCCCAGATGGCAGGGGTGTCGACGGCCGAGATGAAATCACAGGTTCCGTTCGTTGCCGTGACGATGAATTCATTCGCACCGATCCCGTCGAAACGAGGCATGGCATAGTCGGGCATCGTCGCCGAGGCTTTCCCTTCCCAATTCGCTGGTGCTCCTCCCCATGGCTGACCGTGGAATTTTCGAGAGCCATCAGGCATCACATCAGGAAGTGCCAGCCCCCAACCGCTGTGGCTGTATCCGACGACACCTCCCTGCTTCTGCCCCCATTCCAGAACGGGTTGAGTCCAACTGGGCCATTCTTCGAGCAGGGTTGTCCCGGGATAGTCATCTTCCTGCAGATTCAACAGGCACAAATGTCCCGCATGCGAAGAAGGGAATCCTGAGACTTCGACGTCATATCGCATCAGGTAATTTGGTCGAGACAATGCCGAAGTCTTGCCTTCGAAATAACGTTTCTGGGTGTACCAGCAGGGGCCCCAACTGAGGACGCACCCAATATTCAAATCCTCACCCAGAATGTGCCTCATCATATCACCAGGCGTCACCCCTTCTGACGGGCTGTCGTAGTGGGCACATCCCGCCGCATGGACATGATGATCGCCTGAAAACCAGTCGCGTTTGGCCGCATGAATCCAGCGTCGAAGTTTCAGATCCAGACGCTGACTGACTCCATCACTGCGAACCGTGAACTTGTGAGTATCAACGTGGTATTCGGGACCGCGTTGAACCACGACCGTGAACTCGCCCGGAGGCAGATGAACGGACTCACCATCCGCCCGGTAGATCTGTTCGTGAAAGAAAAAATCCGGAGCAAGTCGCCTTGCAGGATTTGGATAGACACGGCCTCGTTGATCGCGAAACGTCAGGGCCGCGGTCGTTGGAGTCCCATCGAAGTCGATGATTCCGAGTGATACTTCAACGGCCGGAATACCGGTGAACAGGATCGGAACAGTATTGCGGAAGCCCAGGTCCTGCGTCCCCTGGCCAACATGAAAACCGAGTTGTGCTTCGCGTCGACCGACATCGCGGCAATAGAGTTGCAGGATTCGATACTCAAGCTCCAGGCCCGAGAGACCCGGTTTGAGAGGCTGCTTGTCAAACATCTGCGCATCGAGGAAGCGGTTAGGCACATCGCCAGGTTGAACGAGTTTCTCGTCCGTCATTGGCTTTTCGCGACCGTTCTTGGAACATCGCTGATAGACGGGCAGCAGATTTGGGCTTTCGGGGACAAGTGGCGCGGTGACTCCGGCCTCGTTCTGAACTTTCACCAGGAACGTTCGCCACCCCTGTTGAACCAGTTCTTTCTTTGCAGGGCCTTCTACGACCGACACGCGGCTTTCAGGATTGATGCTGACTCCCGCAATACAGTGCTTGTCGAGAATCTTCTGGATCTCTTCCGTGCAGTCCGCAGCCTTGGGAAGTTTGAAGGCAGCGTCCAAGGCTTTGCGGTCGTCCGCGCTTAACGGCGATCCGATGAAATCCATGGACTGCACGATCCGCTCGGTCGCTGCGACAAGCGGCTGCTGTTCGACCTTCACGAGCATCGGCCATTTTCCTTCGGCCGCATTGCCAACTCGAAAACCGCTCATCACCACCACCACCAGCGGCAATGAAATCATCATGCGAAACATTATGGAATTCCTTGAGTAAGGCATCAAAGGTTCTTGGTACGTGGTTCTTCGTTCTTCGTAAAGTCGACACAGCCCTTGATTCAAAGGCTTGATTCAAAGGAACGTCACCTGATGGCATCAGATCCCTCGCGGGATCGTGCCAGAGTCTGTCAGAGTCCGCCCGGAGTTGCCAATTTCATCCAGATCAATATACTCTGATGTCAGTAATCTTCCATGAAGTCCAGTGCGGAATGCGAGGTGCGCCCCTTGTCAGACCAGCCTGCGAGTCAAACCGTTGGCAGTTCGTCCCTACTGCAGATGCTTGCGGAAAGTATTCTTCCGCATGCCTGGGAGGAAATTGCGCGGCACAAATGGATCGAAAGCGAAAAAGCCCGCCAGGATCTGGGTCAGCAAGCCGTGGAAGACTGGCTACGTCGCTTCTGGTGGCGTTTCTGTCGCTGGCGCCGCCTTGAGCATGTTGAAGGCCAGCGATGTTGGCGTGAATTCAACGATCTGGACTTTGCCATTCTGCGGCAGATTACGATGGAACGCCCACTCCTCGATGCGATCATGACACGCATGAAGGGGGATGGACATCACATTCACGACAACCTGGAGATCATCCTCTGGGCGATCGAGAACAGTGATATCACCTATCAGCGGGTGGAAGAGTTCCTGCTGCTCATCGACATCAACTCCGCTCGCCTACCGATTCCGAGCGACCTTCGACTGGCGACGGTCGCGTGAACGTCGGTACAGCGCAAATCGATCTCGTGGTTTGAGGCGGGCATCGCACGTGCGTATTCCGTCACCATCGCTCGGTAGTGCTGACTGATGGTGAGCTTTGCTGTGAATTCTTTCGATGGACACACGATCGGACAGGATGGGTCGCCCTGCGGAGCGGGTCGGGTTCACGTGGGAGTGGGGAAAAGTGCGGCATCCGTAACGTCACGGTTAACCGGTCCACGGCGAACCGTCTTGCAATGTAAAACCGCGTTGCCGCCGTTTCGGTTGAAACGATTATTCGCTAACGCATCAAGGCAACGCACTATCATGGCGTGCCAGTTGCTTCATCTGTGATTGGTTCCTGAGTCGCCCAGTCGGGATTCTCGCAATCGACGATGGCAGTCTTGAAGCAGAGCTGATAGGGAGCCGCTAATTCGATTGCCTCCCAATCATCAGAATTATGAACGCCCATTCGCATTGCGGACATCCCCGCCGGATTCCCCTCAGGATCAAAGCACTCGATGAACAAGCGGCTTGCTGGCTCTTCAAACTTTCGTGATATCTCGAAACGATCACCCCGTTCAGCAAGAACAGTGCATTCATCCTGAATGGAATGGACCAGTACGTTTGTGCGCGTTAATAGTGTGTCGCCATCGAAGAAGGCCATCTCGACTCGTAGTGCTTTCATTGTTGGACTGCAACCCTTTCAGCGGGCGAACGCCCAGTTCAGCGGCAGCGAGGGCCGGGTGAGCTACGAACTCCAGAAGATTTACATGCCCCCACCGTCTGCTGCAGCGTCCGGGGCCTACACTGCCTACACCATCGGCTCGATCCACTTCCACCGGTGACCGCGAAGTGATCCCGGAGCCGGTCGTTGACATGTTCCGGTGCCGACACCACACACCGCTCCAACCCGCCGCCCTTGTTTCTCTTCGCCGTGTTACATGTCGGTGTATTCCCTGCGGCAAGGCTTGTGGTTAAGGAAGAGATCGAGGTGTTCCTGGAATTCGGCGGAACTCTCGCCCGCTGCCGCGACGACTTTCTGTTGGAGTTTGACCGCCTCGTCCCAGCGGCCCGCGTCGGCGAGAGCTGCGGCCAGTGTATTCACAAAGCCCAAGTTTTTGTTCGCGGTCAAGCGACAGGCAATCTGAGCGTAGTGGATGGCTTCCGCCGGGTTGCGAACCGCGGGATCAGGCAGCACGGCGCGCATCCACGCGATCTGGTTGGCCCACCCGGCGTTTTCGGGATTAAGTTGGAAGGCCTCCTTCAGATCACTGAAGCCCGCTTCGTAGTGCCTGGTGATCACCTTGACATGGCTGCGTGAACGCAGTCCCTGGGGACGGGAGAGTTTGATTTCCCGCTCGGCAGCTTCGAGGGCCTCCTGTTCGCGACCGAGATGCGCCAGGCAATACGACTGCCCGCCGTAGGCCGCGCCGCAATCAGGATCGACCGCCGTCCAGCGTTCAAAATCTGCCAGCCCCTGCTCGAACCGCTTGGCTAATGCGTAAAGCCATGCTCGTCCGTACAACGCATCCGTATTGTCGGGGTCGAGTTGCAGGCACTTCTTCCAGTCCGCCATTGCTTCCTTTTTTTGTCCCAATTCATCGAAACTGTTGGCTCTGTTGGCATACAACTGAGCGATGTCTGGAGACAGCTGAATCGCTTTCGTGAATTCGGCGATGGCGCGCTGGTGTTTGTCCGCCAGGCGATACAAGTGCCCTCGTTGAACCAGGGCTTCCTTATGATCGGGTTTGGCCTTGAGCAAAGTCGCCCAGGCGACGAGAGCCTCGTCGCCCCGGTCTAATTCTCCCAGGATCGCCGCCCGGTTCCGAAGGGCATCCAGGTTTTGTGGGTCGATCTCGATCGCCCCTTCATACTCCTCCAGGGCTTTGTCCCTGTCACCCTGAGCCTCGTAGGAGACGCCCCGCGCGTTGTGGAACCGAGCGTCCTCTGGCTTCAAGTTGATCGCCCGTGTGTAGTCCTTCACAGCGGCCGCATAGTTGTCCTCGTTCTGGAAACACGTGCCGCGACGATAATAGGGGTCTGGATCATCGGGGGTCAGTTCGATGACCCGGTTAAAGTCGGCTCTGGCCAGTTTCCATTCGCCCGCAAGGAGATAGGCGAATCCTCGGTTGTAGACCAAGACCGCATTGTCAGGATCACACTCGATCGCCGTGGAGAAATGCTCCACAGCCTCCTGCATTTCTCCACGTTGCAAGGCCTCCTGGCCGCGTGCGTTGGCCTCGGCGGCCTTTGGCTTCATGAGGACACTGACTGCCTTCCAAATTTTTGAGAACATCTAAGCCTCTTTGTTCGCGAGTCGCATGAATGGGTAGGTCTTTCTAACGCTATTTGGGCCTGCGAGCCAGAGCTAGTGTGTTGTCCAGGCTACTAAATTTGAGGCGGGCTTCGCACATGCGTATTTTGCCCCCGTCGTTCGGCCATATGCGGTAACAGTTATTTTCGCGGCGTCATCAGGCCTGGGAATCGGCTTTTTAGCCAAGCTGTCACTTGGTCTCGTAAACGAATGGCCAATGTGATCATCTCGTCCGCTTCCTGATCTGAGATGGCTCCCACTTGCTCATAAACGTTTGTGTGTCGCTTGCGCCGGCAGAGGTCCAAGAGGGCCACTTCTCCCGAGTCCAGGCCAACGGTCCACGAGAGGCATTCGATCGTTCGCTGGTGCTTGTTCTGTCGCTCAGCTTGGTATCCCGAAGCTGCGACCGCTGCTGTGGCCAGTTGTAACGCGGCGTTGTACGCGATGCCAAATCGCCATTCGGGCCCAAGTCCAGGCGTTTGGCTTTGCCCGATATCCCGGTCGGCGATTGCCAGCAGTTCGCCGATTTCTTCAGGCGATGTTTCGTGCGGGCGAATCCAGCTATTTTCCAGATAGCGCTGCAAGGTCATCTTCGCCTCCGATCAGCATCAGCTTCTCACGGCCCATGACTTTCGTCAGAAAGTGCTGACTGCCGGTGAGCTTTGCGGTGAATTCCTTCGAGGGATACACGGTCGGGTTCACGGAGCGCAAGAGAACGGTTTCGGTTTCGTGAACCGCGTCTACCACTTCAGCCAAGGTTACATCACCGACGACCATCAAGTCGACGTCACTGGCCGAGTTTTCACTTCCGCGAGCGACCGAACCGTAGATAAACGCCACGCGGATACGTTTCTGCAACGGCAGGAGTGCTCGACGTAGTTCGTCGGCCACTCCGACTGTCTTGAGCACGATGGATCGTAACTCGTTGTAGATCGGGCAAGCCTGGTCGGCCTGGAAATAAACGTGTCGCCCCTGTGTGAACCGACGGATGATCCCCGCTTCGGCCAATCGTTTGAACTCGCGCTGTAAGTGCCCGATTCCCAAGCCCGTTCGTTCGACAATCTCACGCAAGTAAAACGCTCGGTCCGCGTGACTCAATAACAGCCCCAAAACCGCGCGACGCGCTTTTGGAAACACAACTGTTGCCAAAGTTTCTGCACCCATAATTGTACCCTCGCTGAGGTCAATTGTACTCAATCAAGGTACGAAATCAAAACCACAAACGCTCTCGGCAACTCGGTGAAGTTACCCGTTCTGGAACAACGTGCTTCGCATGACTTTTGGGATGAGTGACCGGAAGCCGTCATCGTTTTCGCGGTACGGTGGTACGATCAAGAAATGACAGCAAATTCGCAACACCCTAATCTTCGAAGGGCGTGACGAAGTTGAAGCCGCTCGCCAATTCAAAAGTACGACGCCCTTCGAAGACTCAGGGCGGGCCACAATCGATCAGCAACGACGGTCGGTTGTGCCTCCAGTGACAGACAGGCGAAATCGAAGCTGTCCGGCCAGGCGTGTTGATCGCGCAATCTGGCACCGGCGTCCATTGCGGTCTTCGAGACGATGACCATTACCACGTTATGAGCAACCAGCGGACATCTCACTCGTATAGCAAGCCGTCAGATCGCTCGGATCACTGCCGCTGCACTCTGGCCCATGCGGGTTCGATTGACCGACAGGGCAACTCCGTTGGTAATCGTCAATGGCTCGCCACGAACGATGTTCAACGGACACATTGGGTCTGGAGTCCGATAGTTCAGGGTCATTGGCAACTGGCCGTGACGCATCGCCAGCAGGCTTCCAGCCAGTTCGACAGCTCCAGCCCCCGCATCAAAGTGACCGAAGTAACTCTTCAGGGCTGTGACTGGAATCGTTTCTGCAACCATTCCCAAGGCTGTATGGTAAGCGCGGGATTCGGCGATGTCATCGCGTCGAGTTCCCTTTCCATGAGCATTGATGTGCCCCAGGTCGCGTGGAGTCAGATTCGACTGTCGCAAGGCACTCTGGATGGCGCGTGCCAAGCCGAGGCCACTGGTTCGGTTCGCAGGATCACGTCCGTCGCAACCTGCACCGACTCCGAGGATCTCGCAATAAATTGGTGCCCCACGGCTGATGGCATGCTCATAACGTTCGAGAACGAACGCAGCAGCCCCTTCTCCTGCAACGGTACCGTCGCGATGCAGGTCAAACGGACGGCATGCCTCAGCCGGTGTTTCTCCGCGAGACAAGCTTTCGTACAGATTCAGCCGTGCGATTTCGAGTGGATGAATATACGAACTGCAGGCGCCGACGATCATGGCGTCAGCCGCGCCGCGCTCAATGGCTCGAACACCTTCCGCGAGTGCCAACAGAGCGGATGATTCGCAACTGGTGATTGTATTGTTGGGGCCGCGTGCATCGTGCTCGATCGCTACATGACAGGCAGGCATATTGGGAAGCTGCTTCAACAGCCAGAGTGGCGCGATCTGGCCAAGTCCGTCTTCCGCCCATTGTGATGTCTTCGAGCCAAGAGAGATTTCCTGCATGTGGCGAGCAGCGTCAGCCAACTCTTCGGGGGTGGTCGAGATGTGACCTGCCCCGAATTCGACTCCCAGACGCTCTGGATCAACGGATCCGCGAGACAGCCCGGAATCCTTCATAGCCATTGATGCGCCGGCAACGCCGAGCTGGATGTCGCGCGACATCACCTTCAGGAACTTACGCTGGTAAATGTGCTCCAGCGGGTCGAAATCGCGGACTTCAGCCGCCAGTTTCGACGGGAGACCGCCGGCGGAAAAGGCAGAAAGCGTGTCAATGCCTGAGGTTCCGGCGATCAGTTGTTTCCAGAAGGAATCCGTACCGATCCCGATGGGCGAGACAACTCCCACACCAGTCACGACAACACGAGGTAAACCGGAACAAGCCGCCATAGCCTGACCCTGACCGCATCCCCTCGCGGATTATCCTCGCGAAGTTCAGCACCGCAAAAACGGCATTCCATGCCTTTCCGTCGCCCAACAGCCCCCAGTCCCACCTGGAAGCCGCCAAGTCAAAACCGGCGACGGCACTATTACGTTGGCAATGAGCATTACGAACAGCCTGCGGCCGTAAGTTCAAACTCATTACCCGATTTATCGGAATTCCGACTTCAATCAGTGAGTTTCGGTCGTAAGACCACTCGAAATCGACACCAACACATCCCACTCGGCGATCACGAGGATCGGCAAATTGAAGTAGTAGCGTTCCATTCGAGGGAAACTCCGATCAGGCAAAGGAAGCCCTTGCTGATCCCAATACACCCTGACAATTACAGTTTTTCGCGAACCAACTCGGATGAATTCAGCAAGAAATTGAAGTCAATTCCTCGCTCCCAGCGAATTCCTCGAATTGTCTTAACGCAAATCACGATTAACTACAGATTGATTACAGCCAAATCACAGGGAAATGTCAAGGAGTAGTCTGGAGCGAACGCTGTTCTGCCACTCGTCATCGAGCATTTCAGAGTGTGTCGCAACTGTCTTTTTTGCAATAGGTTACGATAACGATAATGCAGCGATGCTTCAGTTGCCCAATGAGACGTCCGGTAACGGACAGGGGCGCTCAGTGGCAGTCATGACGAGCCTGACGCCATAAGAAGCCCTGCTCCAACAGGTTCGGCATCGCAGTGGCCCAAGCGCTTCTGGCACGTGTTTCATCCGAATTCCCCTCCGCAGTTATCGGGAGGAGGACGGAATACGACGATGCTGTACCCAAAGGATCGCGCGTCCGGTTTCTGAAAAAAATCGCCCCCATCCGTGGGGGCGTCAGCATCCTGCAATCATGATCCCGGCAAACAACGACCGTGGGATGTCGTCATTGCATCGGAATCGCCACCCGGTGGCAGTCAACGGGTGGCAATCAAAAAGAATCCTCGACGGAAGTTGCCTCTGTTTGCGATGGGTGTACTGGCGGCTGAAACCGAGGAGCAGATTGGGTCAGACTGCTACTAAGAGACGCAGTTCGCAAACGAGTTGAAGAACCTTCCGTCGAGGACTCGGGCTGGGTAACAAAATCACCTTCGGGTCCACTTCCGTCGTGGGAAACGGTTGCAGACGAACCAAACGTTGAGCATTGCTTGTGCCATTGATGGTTCGGCGCTGAGAAAATCGTTCCGCGCCGACATCAAAATCGTGCTAACTGGCATTTTCGTTTGACTTTGGCAGCTATCATCCTCAAGATGGAATTCGAAGTCGAGAAACCAAATCACTCGCAGCGCCCGTATTTCGGCGCTGAAATCGGCTGAATCAAGGCTTCGGCGCTGTTTTCGGCGCTTTTTGCTTCGCACAACTACGAAAGCAGTTATGGAAACTGATCAGCGAGTCATCCGATGGGTCTTGGCAACCTTAGGTGGCTTGGCCGTCGGCTATTGCGTGCTGATTCTGGCAATTGTGGCCACCACTCCAGATCTGCATTTGCGGTTTCTACTGATCGATTCCCCCGCAGATCTAGGGGCCATTTCATCCCCCGGAATCCTGATTCGGCAGACCCCCGGTATGAAATGTATTGGCCCGGTACCCGAGGTCGGAGATCTGCTTGTCTCACTTGATGGACGCCCCATTTCGAATTTTCTGGAGTTTGCCCGAGCTCAACTGGCACTTCGGGACCGAGTTTCGCCACCGAGTCTTTACAATGAGAGGAACCCGCTTGCGGCTGGGCTACCGCCGCTGGTTCAGGATAGCGAGGGGGGGCGTTGGGTTCGGGTGGAGTATCTCAAGCATGGTGACGGCGAGAAACTCACCTGCTCAATCAAACTGCAATCGGTGCCGTCGACCGAAATCGGCGTCACGTTGATCTGGTTCCTGCTGCAGTTGCTCATCTTCTCGGTGAGTGCCATTGCGTTTTGGAATCGGCCGTTCGACGAATCAGCTCGGCGTTTCTTTGCGATGTGTACGGCAACCTTAGGTGCATTTGTCGGCGGATTTCACTGGTCGATGATTGCCGGCAGTTTCTGGCTGACACTTCCGTTTGCGATTTCCGGAATTCTGCTCCCACCCGTCACGTTGCACTTTTTCCTGGGTTACCCACGTCCGAAGGCTGTGCTCACATGGCGGCGGGCAGTTCATTGGCTGATTTACTCCATTCCCGTTGCGGCAATCCTGTGCTTTTTGTGGATCGAAGGACTGATCTGGAGCCTATCCGGTCCGCCACAACAGGTTCCAGCACAATTGGTTCTGACATGGATGAACTACCTGCGCTACGGCGTCTATGCCTATTTGTCGATTTCTGCCGTGTATTTCCTGCTCACAATTGGCTCGTTAATCCACAGCGTATTTACGACGCGAAACCCGATCGAGCTGAATCAGGTCCGCTGGATCATGTGGGCGGGTCTCGGGGCTGCCGTTTGCATCGGGTACGCCTTGTTGCTGGCGGTTGTGTGGCGTACGGAGTTCGCTCTCGGTGGTGCTCGAATTCCGATGTTTCTTGCCAGTCTCGTTTTTATGCTGGCCTATGCCATCGGGATCATCCGCTACAAGTTAATGCTCATCGACCAGATCATAAGTAAGGGGATGTGGTACTACGTTCTCAGTTACGGGGCCACAGGATTCGTCGCACTGGGGATTGCCGTTGGAACGATGGTAGTCGCTGCGGGCAAGATGCCGATGGTTGATCAGCCAGGCTGGATTATCGCCGGTATTGTTATGCTGGCGGTGATCCTGCTGATCTGGTTGCGAGATTCCTGGCAGCACTTTGTAGATCGGCGATTCTTTCGCGAAAAGTATCAACTGGACAAAGCCTTGCAGCGGATGCATCGCGATGTCGGCCATCTGACGGATGTCGAATTCCTGTCCGAGAGACTGTCGACCTCCTGTCGTGACGTTTTGCAATCCAGCCGGATCGGCCTTTACCTGAGTGATGGTCGCCAGAATGGCTTTCGATTGACCGCAGCCGATGGACAATCGACAGGTTTGCCAATGCAATTGGTCCTGCCGGAAGAATTCACATTGGCTTTAGCGGACGATCCGACATTGCAGCGCGTGACGCCAACGTCGCGTGAAGGGGTTTCCCCTGTTCAAAATCTCTTGCGACAGTGGCAGGCAGATCTGGTCCATGGACTGGAAATTGACGGTAAGCTGGCGGGACTCGTCGTACTGGGGCCGAAGCAAAGTGGGATGATGTATTCGGCGGAAGACTTAACTTTCCTGGCCGCACTGGCGCAAATCACGGGCATCGCTCTTCATTGTGCAAAGGTACATCAGGACATTACGCAACTGAACGAGGATCTTCGGCTGAAGACGGACCTGATCAGTCGGCAACGCCAGCAGATTGCGATTTTGCAGGCAGAATTAGCCTCGGTGGCTCGACCGGATCAGCCGAATGCCCCGGCAGAACAGTTCCGCCGCGATGCCATCATCGGCCACAGCCCGGCACTCGAACATATCATGGATACCGTCCGGAAAGTGGCTGCGAGTGAAACGAGTGTTCTTGTCCGCGGTGAAAGCGGTACTGGAAAAGAGTTGCTGGCGAAGGCAATCCATGAAAACAGTCCCCGTCGCGACGGCCCGTTGATTACGGTCCACTGTGCAGCTCTTTCTGCGGGTCTACTGGAAAGTGAATTGTTCGGACATGTCAAGGGGGCGTACACGGGTGCTCACAGTGACAAGCAAGGTCGGTTCGAACTCGCCAACGGTGGAACCTTGTTCCTGGACGAAATTGGTGATATTTCAGCAGAAACGCAGGTGAAACTGCTGCGAGTCCTCCAGCAGCGCGAATTTGAACGAGTCGGCGGGACTCAGACGATCCAGGTTGATGTGCGACTGATAGCGGCAACGCATCAAAACCTGGAGCGACTGATTGCCGAGGGCAAATTTCGCGAGGATCTGTATTACCGGTTAAACGTGATCAGTGTGACCCTGCCTCCTTTGCGGGAACGGTACGAAGACGTTTTGGAACTGGCCGTTTACTTCCTGCGTCGAGCCGCATCGCGAGCTGGTCGGCGGATGACGAAATTCGAAGATGATGCCATTGACCTTTTGCTGCGATATCCCTGGCCTGGCAATATCCGCGAGCTACAAAACGTGATCGAACGGGCGGTGGTTCTGGCGGAAGGGGAAACGATCACGGTTTCGGATCTGCCCGTCGATTTGCAGTCTCCCGGAGCGAGTGTTGACCACAGCGCAGTGTCACGCAATGAATTTGAGTTCAGTTCTGCTTCCGACGGACGTGATGACGACCCGGTGATCGAGCGACGTCAGTTGCTGGAAGCACTGGAAAAAAGCGGCGGAAATAAAGCCCGTGCAGCCCGACTGTTGGGATTGGCTCGCAGTACCTACTTCAGCAAGTTGAAGAAGCACGGACTGGCTGACGCTGACGGAAAACTGGATCAGATTAAGCGTTTGCCGAGATAAGGTGATTTTGTGATTACCCAGCCTTCAGGCCGCGCCCGCTTCAATGGCTCAACTCAATCGATCGGTTCCCGGTTGCTGGTCAGCGTTCGCTCAGCGGACGAGGCGGTGCAGGCGGTCAACGGTGGCGCTGACATTCTCGATGTCAAAGAGCCAGACTTAGGATCGCTCGGCATGGCGAATCTGGAAGCCATTCAGGCGATTGCCGAGCAGATCAATCTGGTTCACGCAGAGATTCCGTTGAGTGTTGCTCTCGGAGAACTTCGCGACTGGCTCACCTGCGAACAGTTTCCTCTGCTGCCGTCCACCATTCAATACGCCAAGCTTGGATTGAGCGAGATGGCTGATCTACCGAATTGGCGTGCCGAATGGTGTCGTGTCCGGGCGATGTTTTCCCGATCTCGCCCATCATTGCGGTGGGTCGCCGTCGCCTACGCGGATCATGCTGCGGCTCGTTCACCGTCGCTCGACGCTGTTTTAAATGCAGCCGCGGCCGCCAATGAAACTACTGAATCAGGCTGCGCTGGATTGCTCATTGATACGTTTACGAAAACCGGGACGACGTTGCTCGACTATTACCCGGTCGCGAAATTGCAGGAAATCGCCCGGCACTGTCACGCCAACGGATTATTTCTGGCGGTCGCTGGCAGCTTGACGCTTCCGGCAATCCGTGACTTACGCGGTGCAGGTGCCGATATCATCGCAGTTCGTTCGGCTGCCTGTCGGAACGGTAACCGTCGAGCGGAAATCGACGAATCCCAGGTGGCTGCGATCAGCCAGATCATTCGAGGGAAGTGAATCTCAGGAGAAAATGTTAAACTGGTGCGAGTGACCTTCTGCCTTGTTCATTTGAGTTTCAATGATTGAATCGACCCCGGTGATATCTTCTGTTCGTGATTGGCTGGCGACGCTTCCTCCACTGCGTTATGGGCCGTTACAGCTCAGTTCACGCTATATGCTTTCGCCACTGGCGGGATATACCAATCTGCCATTTCGCCGCGTGGTTCGCAGTCTGGGTGGGGTGGGGCTGGCGACGACGGATCTGGTCAATGCTCGTGGGTTGCTGCAAGGGGGGCCTCGCACGCTTCAACTTATCGACACGTGTCCGGAAGACCGGCCTTTTGCGGTACAAATTTTCGGCAATGAACCTTCTGTGATGCGTGATGCTGCGCAACTGCTGCAGGCTCGCGGCGTGGACTCCATCGACATCAACATGGGCTGCCCTGTGAATCGCATCACGAAGGTTGGAGCCGGGGCAAGCTTGATGTGTCAGGTTGACAGTACGATTGAACTTGTTCGCACAGTCGTCGAATCAGTCTCTATTCCAGTGACCGTAAAAATGCGGCTTGGCTGGGACAGTCAGCATTTGACCGCACCAGGTTTTGCCCGCGAGTTTGAGCAGGTCGGGGTTGCCGCGATTGCGATTCACGGAAGAACGCGAGAACAGGGATTCAGTGGGGTCGTTGATCGAGTCGGAATTCGTCGGGTTGTGGAGGCGGTTAACCGCATTCCGGTTGTCGGCAACGGTGATATCCGTACGGTCGCTGACGGCGTGCGCATGTTTGCAGAAACGGGATGTCAGGCGATCTCGATGGGACGCGGAGCGCTCGCTAATCCCTGGATCTTTCAGCAGCTTGTCGAATGGGAAACAACGGGGCATCCCACAACGTCCGGTTCCTTTGACGATCGTCTCGGCCTGCTGCGGAAGCAGTTTCGATTTGTGGTCGAGCAGCGCGGGGAAGAACGGGCGATCTCGTCGTATCGGAAAATGCTGCATTGGTATCTGAAGGCGATGCTGGTTCCTGCGCCTCTGCGGAACAAAGCCCAGGCCGCAGCCAACGAAGCGGAATTTGAAATGGTCGTTGACGAAATTGCGGAGCACGGCCCGGCTCGGGGTTCTCGCACGGGCCTGCTGCCGGACCTTTACATACCAGTCCCGTCTGGTCCGAACGAGCGCTGGTAACATGGAATCAAACGAACTTGTCGTTGAAAACGTGGCCTGTACGGTCTGCGCCTGCGTGTGCGATGACCTGACTGTCACGGTACGTGATGGTCAGATTGTGGCAGCCGACAACGCGTGTCGACTGGCAGAACCATGGTTCGTCAAATCCTGGACGAACGTCGCCCCCGCTCCGCGAATTCGAGGAGTCGCTTCAACGCAGGATGCCGCCGTCGACGAGGCCGCCCGGATCTTGAGTCGAGCCAAAGCCCCGTTGATTTTTGGCCTGTCGAAAAGCAGTACCGAGGGTCAGCGGGCCGCTGTCGCATTGGCAGACCGATTGGGAGCGACTATCGATACGACCGCGTCGGAAGGTCATGCTCCTTCAATTCTCGCGATGCAGCAGTGTGGTGAATCGACCTGTTCACTCGGCGAAATTCGCAATCGGGCGGATCTGGTGATTTATTGGGGGGCGGATCCCGTCGAAACACACCCACGTCACATGGAACGGTATTCGATCGAACCGACCGGGCTTCATATTGAACACGGAAGATCCGACCGGACGCTGGTCGTTGTTGACACCGAACAATCACAAACCTCAGATCAGGCGGACTGGTTTCTGAAAATCAAACCGGAACGCGATTTTGAAGTGCTATGGACACTTCGTGGCTTGTTGCAGGGATTGGAACCAAATCCAGGGCAGGACGTCGGGGCACCACTGGACGAACTGAAACGCCTGGTGGAACGGATGAAGTCCTGTCGGTGCGGAGTCATCTTTTTCGGGTACGGGGTCGCCCGGCATCCACTCGGGCACCGCAAGGTGGAAGCCCTGTTGCGGTTGGTCATCGATTTGAATCAGTTCACCCGATTCCACGCTCGGCGACTGCGTGTTGTCGGTGACGTCTCAGGTGCGGACAGCGTCCTCTGCTGGCAAACCGGCTACCCTTTCAGTGTGAATCTCGCCCGCGGTTATCCACGCTATAACCCCGGGGAATATTCGGCTGGGGAGATCCTGGAAAACCACGAAGCGGACGTACTCCTTTTGGTAGGGACTTCGCGAGTTTCGTCGTTTTCTCCCGCGGCCCAAGAGCATCTGAAAACTATTCCAATAATTGTCCTCGAGCGACCTGGCGTTGACTTACCTGTCGCAGCGACGATCGAGTTTCCGACAGCAACGTATGGAATCCACCGACCGGGGACTGCTTACCGCATGGATGAAATCCCTATTCGACTGAGGCCGGTCTTGAAATCGAACCTGCCAAGTGATGGCGAGGTGTTGCGGGCAATTCACGCAGCGATCGACAGACGGTGAACTGCCGAGCTATCAGATTTTGTCGATGTAACAGGATCAGTATCCTGTCCGCTTCACACACGCGACGTAAGTCGTTAACGTGACATGCGGTTCAGACCAAGAAATTCCCGAATCATTCAACAGCGCAGGAGCGTTTGCTCATGGACCAGGACGAGATTTTGATGGACGCCGAAGAGCGTATGGAAAAGGCCGTGTCAAATGTGCAGGGCCAGTTGCAAGGATTACGGACCGGTCGGGCGACGCCTGGATTGGTTGATACCATTCGCGTCGAGTACTACGGATCACCGACGCCACTGAAGCAGATCGCGACGATCAGTTGCCCCGAGCCGCAGCAGATCATGATTCGTCCCTTTGATCAGGGGACGCTGAATGATATTGCCAAGGCGATTCAGTCGAGCGATGTTGGTCTGGCACCAAATTCAGACGGACGCGTCATCCGCTTGAATATCCCGCCACTCTCGACGGAACGACGTAAGCAACTGGTGGCGCGTTTGAAGGATTTGTCCGAAGATGGTCGAGTCGCAGTACGCAACATCCGTCGCGACGCCAACAAGCATGCCGACACCGCTCTGAAAGAAAAGACGATGAGCGAAGACCTGCACGATGAGACCAAGGAAGAAATTCAGAATCTGACGAAGCAGTACGAAGGCAAGATTAATACCTTGGCGGAAGCCAAGGAAAAGGACATCATGGAATCCTGATCCACAGGGACAAGTCTTCAACTATTGGAAACAGGCCTAACGCGTCGCCTTAACGGCGCTGGGAGAAAAATGCAAATGGCGGACGTTGGGACGTCCGCCATTTGCCATTTAACTATCGCCGAAATATCCGGAAGTGATATTCTTATCACTCACACTCTACTTCTTGGGCGACTCGTCCTTGGATGCATCAAGAGCTCGCTTGTACTGTCGCAAACGCTTCTTGAATCCTGGTTCGTTTTCCAGTTCTGTTCCCATCACCTGCTCGACAACGCGTTCCTGTGTCGCCACAGCTTTATCGAGTTGGCCAAGATCAAAATAGGCCTTCGCGACAGTATCGCCGATCGAAGGATCTTCGTTCTTCGTCAGGTTGTCGGCCTTCAATGCCACTTTCAAGGCATATTTCAGCAACTTGGGGTCCGCCTTCTTTTCGCGTTCCGGGGCAACGAGCATCCAGGCGATGGAGTTCAGTGCTTCGGCGTTTTCTCCGACATCGGCGAGTTCCAACAGTTGATTGCCGATGACCAAAGCCTTGTCGACGTCACCCTTGGGGCTGGCGAGGACCTGGAATTTGACCATCGTGAATTGCGTGGCTCGGTCCGGCAATTCTGTGATTGCCTGATCCAGTTCTTTCAGGATGTCCGTCGGATCCGAGGTCTTTTCGAATTCTCCGAACAATCCACGCAGCTTCGTAAACAACGCTTCCATCTTTTTCTTGTCGGCGGCTGCTTCGCGAATCTTTTTCGCTTCGGCAACCAGATCCCAAGTCCCGCCTGCGATCTTTTTCAGTGGATCATCAATTTGTCCTGGGTGTCCGATCCAGGCAATCACGCCATCACCATTGATGATAAATGCCGCGGGAATTCCCTGCAGTTCGGCAGGCTCCATCCAGGTCTTGTGCATCGCTCCTTCGTCGCCGTCACCATCTTCGGGGACAAGATCAAGGGCGACGCGGTAGTCCATTTCGTCACCCATTTTTTCGACGAACTTGCCGACTTCGTCCTGGTCTTCTTCCAGAATTGCCACGCCAATAAACGTGACGTCCTTCTTGTACTGCTTCTGCAATTTTGTCAGATGCGGAATCGTGGCCCGACAAGGACCACACCACGTGGCCCAGAATTCGACCACATAGATTTTTCCCTTCTCGAATTTCTCGACCGGATCTCCCTTGATGAAGGATTTCACGGCCAGCTTCGGAGCTTTAGAACCAAGGTTCAGTTCCTGTGCGTGACTCCACTGAGTAAACGCCACGGCCATTATCGCGACCGCGATCACCAATTTATTCTTCACCGCCCGCCTCCCTTTCAAGGTGTTTGAATCATTTCCGCCGCAACTGCCGGTGGCAAAATGCGTTTTCGATCAGTGGAGGGTAGCTGGGAATCCATCGACCGACAAGATGTCCTGTGGTATCAATGTCAGTAGGATGAAGTTCCTGGTTTGAATTCTAGCCTGATTGTCAGCCGTTTTTTTTGTTCTGTCTTTCTCGTAGTCTATCTGGACTGCGTTTTCCCGAAGTCCGTTTTGGACGACTTTTCTCCGATCCTTGTCCGTTTTTTGAATTCGCGGGAGCGTACGATTTTGAGTTTTCTGGTCTTCGCCCTGATTGGCCTGGCAGTGGGCCTTGGCATCAGCGGCTGGGTAGAACGGATGTGTCAGCGGGAACGTCAGGCAATGCATTGGCCCGCCGTCTCGTCTCAAATCCGCTGGCGGCGATGCCTGATCCTGATGGGTGTCACGGCCGTTTTGTTTGCAGCATTTGAATTCGCTGCGATGGACTTACGACTGCAGGATTGCCCTGAAGTTCAGCCATCGGGAACTGGTCGAACACTGCGGCTCGTTTACCATCTCGCGCTGATCAGCCTGCTGATCGTCGCGACTGCTACAGATTTTGATTCTTACCTGATTCCGGATCAAATCACGGTCGTTGGAGTGTTCGTCGGGATTGGGATGGCGGTCGCCGTCGGTGATCTGCAGCTCTGTCATTTATGGGTCGATTGGCACTATGCCATTCCGCACCTGCGAGGTCCGTTGATTCCCGCGTGGTACGACATTCATCGCGGTTGGCACGCACTCGCCTGGAGCTGTACTGGGGCGATTGTTGGTGCCGCGGTCACCTGGATTGCCCGGATGGTCAGTTCTCATGTGCTCGGACAAGAGGCCATGGGACTGGGTGATGTCACTTTGATGGCGATGATTGGCAGCTTTCTGGGATGGCAAGGGGTTTTGATGGTCTTTCTGCTCGCCCCGATCGCCGGATTGACGGTGGGAGTAATGATTTCGCTGGTTTCTGGAAAAACGTATCTCCCGTACGGACCGTGGTTAGGCCTGGCGGCGCTGTTTGTTCTTTTTTTCTGGAGTTGGCTGTGGGAACGGACCCGGCTGATCTTCAGCGATTGGCTGGGACTGGGAATTCTGGCCGGTGCCGGAACACTCGGGTTTGTCGCGCTGCTCGGTCTGGTCCGACTTTATCGCGCTATTCCGACTCGTAAGCACTTGTGACAGCGTTTTCGGGGCATTTCCTGCCCGATTCAAGGAGACGGCGTGACCACGGGTGAGCCGCTCCGATATACTTGGCCCTGTTTCGTCGCAAATGTTGTTTGTCACCTTTGGGTTCCTCAGAGACACCATGCAAGTCGTCATTACTGCCGTCGGCCCCGATAATCATGGGCTGGCTGACCCGATCGTTCATCATGTCACTGCCGCAGGGGCCAACATCTATGAAATCCAGATGTATGACCACGATTCTGAACGATTGTTCGCCATGTTGTTGCGGTGTGACTGGCCGGACAACGGTGCGACTGTTGCGTCACTGCGCGCACAAATGGAACAGATCGGTCAGTTGAAGAATCTTTCGATTCGGACCTGGTCGCGCGACGAACAGACGACGCCTCCACGCTTGGCAATCTGCACAACATTCCGGCCCGAGCCTGCACTGGCGGTCTTGCGCGCAATCCGCGACAAGCGCCTGCGAGCGACACCGGCAGTAATGCTTGGTAACCGCGATTCGTGCCGCGGTGTCGCCGAGCAGTTTGACGTGCAATGGCACAACATCGGCAATGCCAAAGGGGAGCCCGACAACGAGCAGATGGTCGAGATCTTCGACCGCTACCAGGTCGACTACATCCTGCTGGCTCGGTATATGCGGGTTCTTCCCGCCGGAACCTGCTGGCGATTCGCGGGCAGAATCATCAACCTGCACCATGGCCTGCTGCCGCCGTTCCCGGGCTTTCGTCCGTACGAAGATGCGTATCAGCACCGGATGCTGACTTACGGAGCGACGGTTCACTTCATCGTTCCCGACCTAGATGCCGGAAACCAGATCATCCATCAGAGCACGTTCACCGTGTTTCCCGGAACTCCTCTGGAGCAGATCAAGCGGCAGGGAGAATCGGATCACGAGCCAAGCTGCCTGGTGGAAGGGGTGCGGCGAGTTATCGATCGAGAAGTGGAACTCCACTTCCACCGCGTCATACGTCGCAATCCGTAGCGAGTCGCGATTCGATCAAGCCGATCCAGCGCGCGCGAAGCGATCATAGAGCCGTGCGTAGGCACCTTGTGCCTTGAGCAACGAGTCGTGGGTCCCCTGTTCAATCAGATGTCCATGTTCCAGGACCAGCACCTGGTCCGCGTGTCGAATCGTACTCAGACGATGTGCGACGACAAAGCTGGTCCGGCCTGCCAGCAGTACAGCCAGTGCCTTTTGGAGCCGAACCTCTGTCCCCGGATCAATGCTACTGGTCGCCTCATCCAGAATCAGCAGTCGCGGATCAGCCAATAACGCTCGCGCAAAGCAGACCATCTGCCGTTCCCCCTGCGACAACTGCCCGCCACGCTCACCCACCAGCGTTTGAAAACCCTGCGGCAGCGACTCCATCAGATCAAGGCAATCGAGCTTGCGGCAGACGTCACGCAAATCCTCATCCGAAGCTTCAGGCCGCGAAAATCGGATGTTGTCGGCAACTGTTCCCATAAACAAAAAGTTCTGTTGCAGAACCAGACAAAATCTTCGATGCAGCGATTTGCTCTGCAATTCAAACAGGTCATGCCCATCAATCAGCACGCGGCCTTGCGTCGGCAGATAGAACTTCGCCAGAAGATTGATGATCGATGTTTTTCCACTCCCTGTATGCCCCACCAATGCGATCGTCTGTCCCGGTAATGCAACAAAGTTAATGTCATTCAGCACCGGACGTCCTTGATCGTATTCAAACGTTACATGCTCGAACTCCACGCGACCTTCCAATTGAGTCACGGGGATCGCCTGTGGCGGATCGCACCATTCAGGCTGCCGGTCGAGAAGTTCAAACAGGCGCTCTGCCCCCGCCATCGCTGTCATTGATTGATTGTATTGATTTCCCAGAATCGTCAGTGGAGCAAAAAACACGTTTGCCATGAAGAAGAACCCGAC
>CAIWEX010000964.1 GCA_903911795.1 uncultured Schlesneria sp. | reverse complement strand
TCGAATCGCCTTAGTCCTGATGACCGTATTTTCATGTGGCGCTCCGCGCCACGTGGTTGCCGATGATCCGCAACCCGGCGCATCTGCGTCATACGTCGACGTCTCGACGCTCCCTCACTTGGAAGGGGGACAATCGTTGGCATCCTTTCTGCCGCAGGAGGGGCGGTTTGTCATGAAGGTCAAGCGCGGCTGGGAAGGGCTTCTGTATGTCGCGGTCGAGAAAAAGGTAGGGGGCAGGGAATGGCACCTGGTTGAGTCCAACGGTGTCGGTTGTCGTCGCGACGCCTCGCTCGGCAAGGAAGAGCAAATGTTCTTTCCGAGTCTCGATCCGGTCCTCGAAGCGGCCTTTGTGGACGAGGTCTCGAAGTTCGCCGCGGTGAGAAAAGGAGTTGCCACGCTCCGGTATGTTAGCGCACTCGATAAAGAATCTTCGAAAATGATCAAGTGCGAATTACGAATTGAAGTTGAATCCGATACCAGTGAACTGGACGCGGCGATTCGCGAAGCCTGCCCCAAAGCCATTGTGAAAGCGACCGAAGTTCGCTGGGCGGCGTTTCTGACGGGGACTGTCCCGACACAGGACGACATCGGACTGATCAATGCCGTCGCAGAACAGTTCTATCCCCAGGTCATTTCGAAGCTCAAGGTTGCTGATGCACCCGATGAACAGAAGCGAGATCGCGCAAGTTCACCGGACGCGCCGGTTTCCAGTAAATCCAACTTGATGCCGTCGAGCGACAAGAGTGTCAGGAAATCTCGCAGTCAAGACCAATTGAACGAGTTGCATGCCCTGCGCGAGGATGTTCGAGGTTTGCGTGAAGAGGTTCGTCGATTAACGAACCTGATCTCCACGAAGCGCAAATCGAGTGATCCGCTTAACCTGGCACCTCAGATACGGAAAGATCTGAGCGATGCAGGGTGCCAGATGCTGATATTTACCGCGACATGGTGCACTCCCTGTCAAAAGATGCAGCCGATCATCAACAGTTTGAAGCGACAAGGCTACGGACTGCGCATTGTTGATGTGGATCAAGAAAGCAGTCTCGTCCGGAATTTCGATGTCGAGACAGTTCCGCAGTTCATCGTTGTCTCTCATGGCGAGGCCATCGAACGAATCTCTGGTCTCACGACCGAAGAAAAACTGAAGGCTTTACTAAAGAAGTACGACCTGGGCCCGACAAACGCCCAACGCCAGATCGATGATAACTCTGCAATCGACCCGGAAGCCGAGCGAATCCGCGGTGCACTTCAACAAGAAATTGCGTGTGCTTTTGACAACACACCGTTAACCGACGTCATCAAGCAGATTCAGAAGCAACTGAACATCAACATCGTGATGGACGTTCGCGCACTTGAAGAGGAAGGAATTTCCGCGACCGCTCCTGTGACAATCGAAGTCAGTGGAATTTCAGCTCGATCTGCGCTTCAACTGATTCTGCAACCCTTGAATCTCGCGGTTGTCATCGGAGATGAAGTCTTGAAAGTGACCAGCCGACAGCGTTCCAAGGGAGATATGATCGTGATCAGCTATCCGTTGGGAGACCTGCTGGACAACCTGAAGAATCCATCGCCAATCAAGCCAGACGACGAAATCCGATCCAAGTCACTTCTGCAGATTGTGGAAATCATTCGAGGTACGATCGAACCGGAGACATGGGACGAAGTTGGAGGTCCGGCTGCAATAAAAATTCACGAACAGACCCGGTGTCTACTCGTGCGTCAAACGAGCGATGTCCACGTGAAGATACGGAAACTTCTCGACGAAATTCGTGGCACCAGAACGTTGCCGAGGATGCAGTCATCGAGAGGCAAGTACCTCAGCACTGTCCCTGAGCCCACTGGTCCAGACTTGAAAGTCGTGACCTATTCCGTCGCGGATCTGCTGATACCCGCACCGAATCAGGACGGAAAAGTTCGTCAACCTGATCATTCTGACTGGCTGCGACTGACCGAATCGATCACCACAACGATCGAGCCCGAATGCTGGAGTGGCGGACCTTGTTCAATCCGCGGCCACGAACAGACATTGTCGCTGGTCATTCGTGCTCCGGATTCCGTTCAGGATCGAGTTGCGAAATTGCTGGAACGAAATCGCCAGAGACTCGATCTGAATCTGGATTTTGAAGTTAAGTCGTTTGAGACGTCTGAAGAAGGAAACGTGGAATCGCTTGGAATCACGTTTGATCCGATGTTGAAGACCGCTCGTCTGGATGGAAAGACAGTGACGTCTGTACTCAAGACCGTGACGGATAACGGGGGCGAAATCGTGACGATCCCCAAGATCACCGTGAGTAACGGAAATGTGGCATGCATCAAAAGGACGAACGACGAGAATGGACTGCCCGTACGGAATCTCTATCTACGCGGTTCGGTAGTCGCGAACAGCAACTCGATCAGGATCAATACCGCATTCCGTTCCCATTCGATCCTTCAAGACCTGATCAGTCATTCGTTCAAGATCGACGATGGTGGATATCTGTTGTTCGACGCAACGGAACAAGCTCAGCGCGAAATTCCCAAACTTGCTCCAGGACGGCGAGTCTACATGCTCGTGCAGACCCGGATGTTGAAGACCGCAGAGGAACCGTTGTCACCCTGATTTCGACGAACGGTCCCAGGCCAGACACTGGACGCTTATGCCAGGTGCTTATGCCGCGCGTCGGCCACGTCGTCGATAATACGTGGTGACGGAGGTTCCACCATTGGCGGTCGTCTTACCATCAACAGGTTCGACAATGTAGGAGTTCGACAGGATCCGGAAGAACAGCAGCAGCAGAAATGCGCCTGCCGTTCCAGCGGCGAATCCCAGCGGGCTGATCGGGGTAACACGAAAGCCGGTATCGAACAGAAGCAGAACTCCGCATCCGATCAGACTTCCCGCGATTCCCATCAGAACGGTCCCAATGGCTCCACCAGGATCACGCCCCGGCATAATGGCCTTGGCTGAAAGTCCCACAAGAGTTCCAAAACCGACCCACATCAGCAGTTCGTGTGCGGCGTGATCAATAATTACCATCAGATTGGGGTCAGCCATGACTCGCTCCATCGTTGTCCGTCACCACACTTCGGCAAACTCAGCCGGTTCGGGTGATCGGGAAATTCCGTTTATTCCGACTATGATGGCAATCGGACGCAAACGTGAAGCGAGTCGAGAATCATTGATAGAGGCGGCACATTTTAACGCGCGAACGAATCGGGTGACGTGAGTTCGGCGCGGGTCTCCCGACCACTGCTATCAACATCTTTGAAGGGGTGGGAAATGCCGTAAAAATAAGGGAAATCCTGTGCACGAGTGCATTCGAACTTTGACCGAATCTCGGCTCGCATGGCGCGAGTCGCCATTTCTGCAGTTCAAAAGTCCATGATTACCAAAGAGTTATGCACTCCAAAGATATTGATAGCACTGGTCGGGAGACCCGCGCCGAACAAAGTCTCTGCGCCTCCGTGAGAGCACCTCGTCAACCTGACTGTCCGGTAAGACCGGAAGTTCAGCCGATCGCTCGTCTCAGCAGGTTGGTGGTGATCTTCTGGACTCGTTCGTCCGGTCCGTGAGGGCGGCTCCAATGAGACCATGGCAGCATGTGCCCGGGAGGACTCGACAAGTCCTGGCACCAGAAAATGGTTGACGCGTTGAAGACGAAGTTGTTTTTCGGGCCGGGATAAATCGTCGCCGTCCAATGTTGCGGTCGCGTCCCCCCCTGCAGCGCTGTCCCTTCACCAACAATTTCCAACCCTGGAATGTCAGTCGGAGGATCGCCGTGATACTCCCAGCCAATCAGCCCCGGAATTCGATCACCCTGTTTCATACCAGTCCCGGCAAAGATCCAGTGGTCAGGCTTCGTACAAATCCAGTCCCCACCACCGTTCACTGGATCAACGTTGCGAGCCCCCATCAGGTACCCTTCATCGGGGCCGCGATGAGGAAATGGGCCGTTCAATTTCTCACGCAATTCGGCATACGTATGTTTGCCCCCATACGGTCCGCCGCGGAACATGATCCGATTCGGTACTCCGCTGCTGCTGTCTCGATACGGAGTGACCCAGCAGACAGAGTTCCCTGAAAAGAACAGTAGATTGACACCTGAATCACGCATCTTGACGACACTATCGTATTGACGGATATCCCAGTATTCATCGTGTCCGACGCTGAGAAACGCTTTACATTTCAAACCTCGCTCGGGAGTCAGCATGTCACTGTTGGAACAATACGAAACGTCATAGCCCTGTTGTTCCAGCCAATCGGCCATCGGAAACTCGAAGCAAAGCCATTCCCCGGAACCAAGCGACTGGGGATTCTCGTAGATCTGAGCGTACTTGGAATACGGCCGATCAAAACTGACGTCGGCCCAGGGGCCTTCTGTCCCTTTCGGATGAGTGTAGACGGAATAATTGTCGGGCCAGCGATTGTACGCCTGCCAGGTATTGTCCGAGCACTGAAGCAGGATGTCCGCCGGCCGATCATCATGCACAATGAAGACAACGTAGTTCTGCCAGTACCCTGCAGTCGGATCATCCGCCAGCAGGCTCAGGCGACCGAGGTAAACTCCACTGACCCAGTCGGCCGGAATCTTCAACGACGTAGAAGCCTGCCAGCGGCATTCGTGCAGGTTTTTTTCACCGGGCGTCGGAACAGTCTGTTTCTTCCCCTCGAAGGGACCCAACGTCGCCATCAGCCTGGCTCCGCGACCCTGATAATAACCCGTGCGAAAGATCTCGATCTTGAACGGCCGCGGCGGGTCCGTCGAAACCATGATGTCGATGGTCTCGCCTGCTGCGACACTTTGGCGTGAGCAATAGCCCTCAATCCACGGCGATCGAAAGCCGCCCGTTTTGTCCAATCGGACGCGAGTCAACTGCCAATCGGTCGAACCTGGCTTCAGATTTTCTTCAGCAATCAAGCCCGTCCGACGTGGCTGCACATCGCGATCCGCTGCCACGCATTCGGACGACTCCGCCGCGAGATTGCCGCCGATGGTTGCCAGCGATGCCGCAGCGACACCTTTCAACCAGTTTCGCCGCCCCACTTCAGAACCATCACCGGGAACCTCGCTCCGGAAGTTGCTCGAATCGAGAGACATGGTCGCCCTTTTAAACGCGTTCAGTGAAATTCGAAACCGGGTCAAACTTCGTCGGACGTGGAACGCAAGCAGGATTCGTCGCCGATTACTTATCCTTGCCCATCTCTTTGTCCATGTCCATATCCTTCTTCATCTCGTCGGAATCCTTCTTTTCAGATTCCATCGGCTCCAGCGGCTTCACCTTTTTCTTTTTCTTATCAACCGCCGATTCCGTCTTTTCGGTGGAGGGAGCTTTCATCTCGCCCTTGACCGTCACTTGATACTTGCCAGGAAAAATGACTTTGCCGTTGTACTTGCGTCCACGGATTTCAAAGCCTTTGGCCCCGACAGGGAGCAGAAAATACAACGCCCCTTCGCGGTCCTCGTAGACACATCGGTACGGAGCATTGCCATAGACGGCTTCCACCTGAAGACCCAGACCACGGACCAGGGCGGGAAGCCCCAGCGTGTTTCGGTAGTCGTTCAAGGTACTCTTGGCCGCAGATTTATCGAGCACCTTCTTGTAGTCGTTTACAAACTCGGTACCCGCCCGCTCCAGTTCCGCCACTCGGTGTTCTTCGAGTTCAAACGAGTGCTTCTTGCGGTAGTTGATTAACGCGCCATCGTCCTGGATATCGACCCGATAGAACTGAGTTTGCACTCCGGCATTGACCCGAACGTCCATGGTACGCTTGTTAGCGCCAATCAGAACCTGCATCAACGAACTGTTGAACGGGACCGACGACTTCTCGAGTTCTTCAAAGACACTCTTCAATTCTTCAGGAGACTGTTTGAACAACCCGCGATCAATTTCGGCCGCAGCCAGTTCCAGCACCGGCGCGAATTCCGCCGTCAACTCACCCACCAGGCGTTCGGACTGATACTGCTGCCAGACGAACCATCCGACAGCACCGATCAGAGCGAGTCCAAACCCGACCGGAATGAGCCAGCTTCCGCCGCTCTTCTTTTTCTTCAGCTTGCTGGCAATCGAACCGGGCCGTAATCCCTGCCGAGGAGCTTCCACGGGAAGTTGTCCCAACGGACGCGGGGCAGGTGAAAAGACATCAACCGAGGCCGGAGCAAATTGATCATCGGCAGCCTCGGCAAATTCATCGGGCGATGCCGTGGCGAAAGTGACGTCAGCACCGTCCTGATCCCCCGGTGCAGGCTCATCAGATTCGGGCGCGCCAAACAAATCGTCAGGGCCGGGAACCTTGGGAGCCGACTTGGTCGAAACTTTCGGAACAGTAATTCGCCGTGCACAACGCGGGCACTTCCCTTTGCCACCCCCGGCACTATCGGGAACACGAATCATTGCTGAGCAGTACGGACAGTTGAATTCGATGGCCATGCGACAATCAAGCGACAAAAAACTTCAGTGACTTGGAAATCAGGAACGACCAGCACTCTACTTCATGTCGGGATCGTCGTCACGCGCGCCACCGCGAATTGCTGTTCAGATTTTGGGAGTTGGTGGTTTCGTTTTCGTCAGCAAAATCTCTTCTCGACGATTTGTTGTATCCGGCACCCATTTTTAGTCTGATACTCGATGTCCGTACGGACTGCCCGATTTTGCTCTAACGCCACGCGGTACCCCATCCAAGGAACGACGATGACTCAAGCGATTCAACGAGCAGTCATCGTGATCACGATCCTCTCGGCATCTCAGGCGTTGGCGGACGAACCGGCCCCTGTCGCGTATCCAGATCACTCCCGCCTGCTGTTCGTTCGCGACGCCAACGGCAACGAACGCCCCGTTACCACGAAAGCCGATTGGGCTGTTCGAGTCAGTCACATCCGCGCCAACATGCAACTCGTGATGGGACCTCTTCCAGGCAATGACCGTCGAGTTCCCCTGGATGTCGAAGTCATTTCGGAAGAACGGACCGAGAAATACCTGCGCCGGAAATTGAAGTTCACGCCCGAACCGGGTGACCGCGTCCCCGCCTGGCTGCTGATTCCACACGGTCTGACCGAGACTCAAAAGGCTCCAGCCATGCTTTGTCTGCATCAGACGAACAACGTCGGGAAGAACGAACCGGCGGGTCTGGGTGGCTTGAAGTCCCTCTACTACGCGCATGAACTTGCCGAACGCGGATTTGTCTGCATCGTCCCCGATTACCCGTCATTCGGCGAGTATCCCTACGATTTCAAAAAGCAGGGGGCTCATTACGCCAGTGGCTCAATGAAAGCGATCTGGAACAACATGCGAGCGGTCGATCTGCTCGAAACTGTTCCCAACGTCGACAAGTCGCGAATTGGCGTGATCGGACATTCACTGGGAGGACACAACGCCCTGTTCACTGCGGCATTTGATGAACGCCTGAAAGCCGTCGTCACCAGTTGCGGCTTCACGCCGTTTCACGATTACTACAAAGGGAAACTGACGGGCTGGACGAGTGACCGATACATGCCCCGAATTCGAGACCTCTACGGCAATGATCCTGACCGTGTCCCCTTCGACTTTTACGAAATCGTCGGAACCCTCGCCCCCCGTGGTCTCTTTTCAAACTCACCCATTCACGACAGCAACTTCGACCTGGATGGAGTCAAAAAAGCATTTCAAAAGGGGAGCGAAGTCTATTCACTGTTCGATGCGAAATCGCAGTTGCAACTCGTCACTCCCGACGCCCCTCACGACTTTCCTGAAGCCGTACGCCTGAAGGCGTATGAGTGGCTGCAGAATCAACTGAAGTGATCTTCGGGATTAGAAATCGTGAGCCAGTCGCATACCAAATCCATGGATGATCCCGGCACCCGGTGATGTGGGGCTGCCGAGCGAATTGCGATCGGTATAAACGTAGTTCGCCTGGACCTTCATGTTCGGATTCAGGAACCAGTTGATCCCCAGCGTACAGTCCCAGATCTGTCCACCGCGCAGTGCACCATCGTTCAGATTCAGCGATGAATAACGAGCCAGCACCTGCCAGGCTCCAAATCCCTGTTCATCGCAGTTCTTGGGGAATATGCGTGAGTTTCGATGTGGAATCACACGCCCGAAGGCACCGTTTTTCTTTTCGTACTCGCGGTGCTCACCCGTCAGGAAATACGAGGCCATGGCGTAATAGCCATTCGTTGTGTAAGCACCATAGTTCACCGTGTTGGCCAGATTTCGCGCGTCCGAGGCTGACGAAACGATGTACTCCGACTGAATCTGAAAGGAGCCCAGCACGAGTGACATTTCTGCTCCACCCAAGTCCTGAGAATCGGCTTTTCTTGCCCTTGGCGGTAAATTCGTGCGTTGGCCTGAATGTAGTTTTCGCTTGACCACGGAAGATCGAACCACACTGTTTGGGCTGTTTCACCAACGTTGCACTGTAAATTGAGCCCAATTCCTCCGCTTTGGGGATGGGCAAGGAGCATACGAATTTCGCCACGACGCCACGCTGCAATGTTGTCATCGTCCAGCACCACAGCTTGCGGGAATTGAAGACGTAACCTTTGGAG
>CAIWEX010000963.1 GCA_903911795.1 uncultured Schlesneria sp. | reverse complement strand
CCTTCCGACAGACAAAGCTCTCCTTCCAGTACGGCTTCGCGCCTGGAAACATGTTCGTCGAGTGAAATGACGGGAGGTGGCAGCAGCGACACGTCAGATGCTGTTGGAGTTGCCTGAAAAGTCACATCGGTCACCAGCAACTCGAAGTCGAAGCGGTTTGCAGCTTCCTTGAACTCCAGGCGTTCGTTCTCGGAGCGGATTGACAGCAAGTCGTCAATCTGTTGAACAGTGGTCGGCATGGTGAATTCCGTGGTCAGAAACGATGCGACGGAAAAACCCCGAAAACCCGTGATGCGGATGACTCGCGCCCCGGATTAGTTTACGTTGCTTGAATTTGTCATTGATCCGAGCCCCATTGCCTTGGGGGACGATGCCATTCTTTCCCGACCACTCGATGGCTGAGAAAAACGTTGTCCGTTTGAAATTGAGTTTATCGGGATGACAGTTTTTGCGGGCCGGTTCCTCGGCATTTTGCTCCTGGTCATTCTCGAGGGCGCGCGGTTACCTCGAAAAAGCAACCACCCGCTGCTTGAGCGCCAACGTTTTTCCCTGGAACACAATCCCCCGAATCGCAGCCGCTTTCTCGATTTCCGCGAGCGAGGACGGGTTGTTCAGGATGTTCCGCCGGTCCAAATCCGAGTTCATCGGGTCGTTGCTCGCGACGATTCCTCAGTTTGGCCTGAAAAAATGTCACTGGTTCAAGTCCGGTCACGGCTAGTTTTTAAGTCTCTGGTAAGAAAGGTTTTACGGTTCCTGTCTCGCACGGGTCCGCGCGATCGCCCCCGGCGAATCTCGCCGCGGACCAATACTCGCCATCTTCCCTGACAGCTTTCCCAGACCCCACCGTGGCGATTTTGGCGGGTTGGTCGCCCGGGCGGTGGGGCGGGGATTTTGGCGTTCGGGCGGATCTTGACAGAACTGGACTTGGCACGGCTTCGCGCGGTGACCGATTTGGGGAATCGGGGTGTGATATCTCGACTACGCTGGGTTCGAGCTATCCGGAATTTCCGGATAGTTGCCACTCAAAAAGGACCGTTCAGCCCTCCGCAAGTACGTTCGCGGCTTTCCCTCACTGACGCTTTTCGGGTTCGTGTCGTCGGGATTTTTGCCTCCCGACCGGCAGGCAAAACCGAGGAGTTCCACTGGACCGATCGACACCAGACTCACTCATTCCATTCACCCCTCCGTTCGATTCAGTGGTTGCGTGAAGCGATGACCGGACTTAAATTGTCTTCCTCGGGAACGACTCGCCGTTTCACCCTTGAATCAATTCCGGCCGGATCCGCATGGGGGAACGAAACATGAATTGGGAATTTGTGGTGTTGAGAACAGGGGATGAGGAAAGGCGCTATCCCATTCGACAAGGCATTGGCTATGTTGGCCGGCATGGATTGGCCGATTATCGACTCGACGCGAACTTCGTGGGACGATTGGCGCTTGAAGTGCGGGCGGACGGGGATCAGGTCACCCTGACCAGCCTGAACAACCGGGGCAGAGTCTATGTCAACAACCATGATATTTTGCTTGAAAATTGCATTCTGCGGCCAGGAGATACCATTCGCATCGGCGATTTTTT